>CAZVAV010000401.1:0-2056 GCA_964625135.1 uncultured Oscillospiraceae bacterium
CCCACCGGGGGATAAAACGCAATGCCCGTCAGATAAAAAGGTCGCATTTTGCAGTGGGTCGCAGCCGCTCGCCCGTCGCTTCGCTCGGGCTTGCGGGCGACCTGTGCATAGGTGCTGTTGCCCAAATCAAAGATTTGGACAACACCGCAGCGGGCAAAAGATTGAGGAACCCCGTTGACATCAGCCGGATGTTATGAGTAGAATGGGGAGGATTTGAAAAATTCGGAAACCCCTTGCAGTAATTTTCTCAAATTTAACCACTTTATTACTGAACGATATCGCTCCCGCCAAGGCGGGAGGATGGGAGGTACCATTCAAATGAAACAACCGCGTCTTTCTCTGGCGGCGCTGCTGCTCGCGGTGCTTTGCTGCACCGTTAGCGTCTCGGCTGCCAATTCCCCGCTCTCGCCGCAGCAGATTGCCGAGCAGCAGGCCTCGGCCGAGCAGCAGGCAACGCAGGCAACCATGTCGGCTCTGTCCGGCCGGTGGGAGGCTGTCCTGCCGATTTTTTATTCGGATAAGGAAAACACCTTTTTCAGCGACCCCTGTATCCTCGATTTTGACCGAACCCGGGGAAACCCGCTGCTGGTCAGCTTTTCGTCGCTCCAATCCGAGGTTTTCCTGCCCCCCTCCGACTGGAAGGTGGGAAACCAAACCCTGAGCTTTTCCTTTTATGACGCGCCCTGGACCATCCGGCTCGAGCTGACCCTTGCGCAGGACGGCAATTCCCTGACCGGGACGCTCACCCAGTACGACCGCCAGACCAACGTCACGCTGAGCCGGACATCCAACGTACCCACTCCGGCGGATCAGCTGAAAACCGAGTTCTTTTTTGAGGAACTCACCGAGACCCAGTGGCGGGAACAGCTACAGAAGAACAGCACCTATACCCCTTCCTCGAAAAAAATTCCCTTCACCTATTCCCTTTCCCGCTGGGATAAGGTGCTGCCGATGATTAACATCTACGGCCTCGACAAGATGATGGACGGACGCAGCGATTTTGAGATCATGCAGTCGCTCCTCGATTTGGTGGGGAAAAACTTCACCCATAACGGCTCGGTCATCTTCCCGGCTCAAACCGATGCCCTTTCGGTGATCACCTGGCACAACAAAAACGAAGGGGTTGAATGCCGGGGGCTCTCGGTGATCCTCGCCGAGATGCTGCGCACCTGCGGAATCGAGGCAAAGGCGATCATGTGCATTCCATCGAGCGAGCCCAGCGAGGAGTGCCACGTTCTGGTGCATGCCTATTCCCGCTCGCTCGGACAATGGGTGATGCTCGACCCTACCTACCGGCTGATGCTGCGCGACCGCGACGGTCGTCCGATGAGCCTGCCGATGCTCCGTGAGGCACTCGCCAAAGAGGAGCCGCTCTATCCCAATGCCTCGGCCGGACGAAACGGCCAGCCCTTTTCGCTTGATTTTTACCGCGCCTATATGACCAAGAACACCTTTCGCTTCGCCTGCGCCACCGACTTCTACGCGGGCGGCGACCGCTTTGCCGACACCGACAGTCAGATTGACGAGACCGTTTCGGCCGGTGATCTGTTCGGCGCCGGAAACGTCAGCAATCTGATGGGCAGCAGCAGTCAGGCTCCCTCGAGCGAGGGCAGCTCCGATCAGCCCAGCAGCAGCGAGGCTGCCGAGCAGCTCAAGCAGCTACAGCTGCAAAATCCGCAGCATATGCTGGTGCCGACCGAATACGAGGTTCCCTACCGTTGGTCACGCAGTGAAATCATCACCACCTCGGCCGAGGACTTCTGGGCCGCGCCTTAACCCCAACGCAAAGACGCTGTGCCGGTATGCGTAAAAAGCTTACCGGCACAGCGTTTTTTTGTTTTTTCAGAGGATCAAAGCGCCTTTAGCGCGCGCAGCGCGAGGTCAAAGGCGTGGGACGAGGCCATAAACCGAATGTTTTCCCGGTCATCGGCTCGGCCTCGGGCGAGCTTTAGCTCCCGCACCTGCTCAAAGCCGTCGCCGACCACCGCCACATAGACCAGTCCGACCGGCTTCTCCGGCGTGCCGCCGTCAGGGCCCGCCAAGCCGGTGGTTGCAA
>CAZVAV010000402.1:0-2052 GCA_964625135.1 uncultured Oscillospiraceae bacterium
TGACGGTGTTTCATTAACCGGTGGCGTTACGTTTTCAGACGGTGTGACATTTTCTTCCTCCTGTTTCCTTTTTCCTTGTCTATTCTATAAGCGCCGTGCGCTCATATCCAATTGGGATGGCGAAGCCGCAAATTGTTTAGTTTACCGTTTTAGTTAACCGATTAACAAAAGGAGCAAAAGAGAAGGATGGAGCCCCATCCTTTTTTGCGCCGTATCGCACGTCAGATAAGAGAATCAATGCTTGAGATTGGTGGAATTACGAAAGAACAGGCTTCCCTCCAGCGCGGTACATCCCTGGGTTGGCCGGTGCTCGCGCAGGCTTTCCATCATCTTTTCTGCCGCGACGATTCCCATCCGATCCATCGGCTGCCGCATGGCGGAAATACCCGGAGAAACAAGCTCCGACCATCCGACGGCATCATAGCCGCAGACCCCCAGCTCCCGCGGAATCTCGATCTTCCGCCGCTCGAGCTCCTGCAAGGTCAGAAAGAGCGTATGGGTATTGACCGCCATAACCGCCTTTCGCTGCCCGGGGTATTGATGCAGAAAAGCTTCCAGCGCCTCGCATACCATCGGGTTTTCCCGCCCTACCAGAACGACCGATTCCGCATCGGTCATTCCAAAGAGCTCCTCGGCGGTTTGGGAAAAGACGTCGCCCATCCATTTTTTATGAAAATTGCGCACATCCAGCAGAAAGCGAACCTTTTCAAAGCCCTGCTCCTTCAAATGCCGCAGCATGTTGCGGATCATCTCGTCGTGCCGGACATAGACAGAGCCATATGGCCAATCGGCCAGCTTGCGCGTACAGAGCACAACGGGAACCCCACGCTCGCAGATTTCCTGATAGCGCAGGATCGAGTTTTCACTGGGGATGATCACCAGCCCCTCCACCTGTTGGTTGAGGCAAAGCTGAATCGCCGTCTGCTCCGCCACCGGGTCATCGTTGCTGCAATGCACGATCGTACCATAACCGTTGCGGGCACAGATGTCGTTGATTCCGGTGACCGTCTGCGCGCCCACCTGATAGCGCAGCGTGTTTACAATGATGCCGATCATCCCGCTCCGTTTGGACTTCAGGGTACGGGCAACACTGTTGGGCACGTAATCATATTGCCGAATGATCTGTTCGATGTTCAAACGGGTTTCGGCCGACATATAGCCGTAATTCCCATTCAAATAGCGGGAAACGGTGGTCTTGGACACCTTCGCGGCCTTGGCGATATCGGAAATTGTAACCTTCCCAGCCATTCTCCCACTCCTTTGTGTACCGGTTTTATTAACCGGTTTCTATAATATAAAGTAACAGATCGATCCGACAAAGTCAACGCGGTTTTTTGCACAAAAAATTCGTCGGATTTTTGGAGAATTGTATGACCCCCCACTTTTTAGCGTACAGATTGCATCATCTGCTGGTACGTCTCGTTGATTTCCTGATGGATTTTCCGCACAGGAGCGGAGACCGCTTCCATCTGCTCAAGGATTTCGTCGTACCGCCCGATGAGGAGGGCGGTGATCTCCTGATCAATCAACCCTCGCTCCGCCATTTGGGATAAAATTGCTACCGTCTTTTCCTTGGAAAAGGCATCCTTATAGCTTCTTGTCCCGCACAGGGCGCTCATGATATCCGCGACCGCGACAATGCGCTGTCCGACCGTCAGATCTTTTGCGCAAAGCCCCCGGGGATAGCCGCTGCCATCGAGCTTTTCATGGTGGCGCAGCGCGATTTTGAGAACCTCGGGATCCACATTGTCCCGCAGAATCTCCTCGGTCAAATCGACATGCGTGCGCATCACCTGCATCTCCTGCGGGCTCAGTCTGCCGGGATATTCCAAAATTCCGACCGGAATCCCGATCTTTCCCAAATCGTGAAGCATCGCGCCAAATCGTATGGTATCCTGCTCGCTGCCGGTGATTCCCATGATTGTGGCTAGGCTTTGGCTGATGTTGGTGGTGTTCACCGTGTGGGTGACGGTATGCTGGCTGCGAAAGTCGATGGCATAGATGATGGTTTTAAAATAAGCATTGATCTCCGACGGTGTATAGGGATCCTTT
>CAZVAV010000403.1:0-2036 GCA_964625135.1 uncultured Oscillospiraceae bacterium
GGCGCGGGTAGAGGGCTTTGATTCTCCTCTTTTTGCACTGACCCTTGTCTTTGCGGCCGTCGTCATGTATGATGCGATGGGGGTGCGCCGGGCGGCGGGCGAACAGGCCAAAACCCTCAATCATCTCATCGGGAACTTTCAAGATTTTTTTGTCTTTCTTAAGGATCATCCGCTGCTCGATTTTGGCGACGAGGAATTTCCGAATGAGGCGGATGACGATATGACAGGGGAAAATCGCAAAATGCTCAAAGAGTATCTTGGCCATACGCCGTTGGAGGTTTTGGCCGGCGCGTTGCTGGGCATTCTCATTGCAATGATTTATCCTCTCTGACCATTTTGGAAGATAAGGCGGATTCAACATGTCACCCAATGAAATTCTAGCCTCGATTCATGAGCCGGAGCAGCTGCGCCGGCTTTCCTTTGCACAGATGGAACAGCTCTCACGGGAGCTTCGGGATACCTTGATTCAAACGGTATCCCAGACTGGCGGACACCTTGCCTCTAATCTGGGGGTGGTCGAGCTGACCGTTGCGCTACTGCATTGCCTGTCGCTCCAACAGGATAAAATCGTCTGGGACGTGGGGCATCAATGCTACTCCTATAAGCTGCTGACCGGCCGCCGTGACCGCTTTTCCAGCCTGAGGCAGGAAGGCGGTATTTCGGGCTTTCCCAAGCGTACGGAGAGCCGGTATGACCATTTTATCGCAGGTCATGCGAGCACTTCGCTGGCCGCTGCCTATGGTCTCAAGCGAGCAATGACCCTCAGAGGGGAAAAGGGCGCGGTCGTCGCAGTGGTTGGCGATGGCTCCTTTACCGGCGGAATGGTCTATGAGGGTCTTAACAACATCGGAAAAAGCGGAGAAAACCTCATCGTAATCCTCAATGACAACGAGATGGCCATTTCCCGAAACGAGGGCGCTCTGGCGAAGTACCTTGCGGTCATCCGCTCCAAGCCGGCCTACTTTCGGATGAAAAAGAATACCGAGCAGCTTTTGCTGGGAATGCCGGTGGTGGGGCAATCGCTGCGAGATTTTGCTTGGAATTCCAAGACAGCCCTCAAGAAGGCAATCTATTCAACCACCTTTTTTGAGGAATTTGGCTTTGCGTATCTCGGGCCGGTCGACGGGCACGATCTGAAAAGCCTTTGCGACGTGATTGCGCAGGCCAAGCAGCTGAACTGCCCCTGTCTGATCCATACCCGTACCCAAAAGGGGAAGGGGTATCCCTTCTCGGAAAAGAATCCGGGGATGTTCCACGGAATTTCTAAATTTGACGCTGCCTCCGGGAAGCCGCTTTCGGCCTCCGGCGAAAATTTTTCCGAGGTATTTGGAAAAGAACTTCTGCGCTGCGCCGACCAGGACAAGCGAATCTGCGCCATCACCGCCGCGATGGAGCACGGCACCGGGTTACAGCACTTTGCCCGGCGGTATAAAATGAGCGGCCGCTATTTTGATGTCGGCATTGCCGAGGAATTTGCCGCCACACTGGCCGCTTCGCTGGCGGCGGGTGGGATGCTTCCGGTCTTTGCGGTATACTCGACCTTCCTTCAGCGCTGCTTCGATCAGATGATCCATGATATTGCGATTGAGCCGCAGCATCTGGTGCTTGGAATCGACCGGGCGGGAATTGTCGGGGACGACGGCGAGACCCATCAGGGGATTTTTGACGTGGCGCTTCTCTCCTCGGTTCCGAACCTCACCCTGTTCGCGCCGGCAAACTACGACGAGCTGCGAAAAATGCTGCGCTGCGCCCTCTTTGACTGCACCGGCCCGATCGCGCTGCGCTACCCGCGCGGCGCAGAGCCAGCTTCGCTCCGAAGCTGGAAGGGAAGTGGGGAGCCTTTCGATCTGGTTGGAAAGCCGGGTGATCAAGCGCTGGTTGTTACCTACGGCAGAACCTTTGCCGCCGCCCTTGAGGCTGCCGCGAAAAAGGGCGATGTGTCGGTGCTCAAAATCAACCGGCTGCTCCCGCTGCCGTTTGAAGCGATCGAGAAGGCCCTTGCCTTTTCCTCGGTATTCTTTGTAGAAGAGGGAATC
>CAZVAV010000404.1:0-2027 GCA_964625135.1 uncultured Oscillospiraceae bacterium
GCCGTAGCACTTGGCCAGAACGTCCTTGCGCAGCGCCTTGATCGTCTCGCGGGCGATGATTTTTCCGCCGACCGCCCCCTGAATCGGAATCTCGAAGAGCTGACGGGGGATGTTGTCCTTGAGCTTTTCGCACATCCTGCGCGCACGGGGATAGGCTCCCTCGGCGTGGACGATAAACGAGAGGGCGTCGACCGCCTCGCCGTTTAAGAGGATGTCAAGCTTGACCAGCTTGGACGGCTCGTAGCCGCAGAGCTCGTAATCGAACGAAGCGTAGCCCCGGGTGCGGGACTTGAGCGCGTCAAAAAAGTCGTAGATGACCTCGTTGAGCGGCAGCCTGTAATGCAGCTCGACCCGGTCGGTGTCGAGGTATTTGGTATCGAGATAGACGCCGCGCCGGTTCTGGCAAAGCTCCATAATCCCACCGATGTAGGCGGCCGGGGTGAAGATGCTCGCCTTGATAAACGGCTCCTCCGCCGATTCGATGGTCGCCGGATCGGGATAGTTCGACGGGTTGTCAATCCGCAGCCGGGTGCCATCGGTGAGGTTGAGGTAGTAGACGACCGACGGGGCGGTGGTCACGAGGTCGAGGTTATATTCCCGCTCAAGCCGCTCCTGAATGATCTCGAGATGCAGCAGCCCCAAAAAGCCGCAGCGAAAGCCAAAGCCGAGCGCCACCGACGTTTCGGGCTCGAACGAGAGCGCCGCGTCGTTGAGCTGGAGCTTTTCGAGCGCGTCGCGCAGATCGGGATACTTCGCGCCGTCCGCCGGGTAGATGCCGCAGAACACCATCGGGTTGACCTTGCGGTAGCCGGGCAGCGGCACGGCTGCGGGATTTTCCACCCCGGTGACGGTATCGCCCACCCGGGTGTCCCGCACCGTTTTGATCGACGCGGTGAGATAGCCGACCTCACCGGCGGAGAGCCCCTCGGTGGGAACCAGGCTGACCGCCCCCATCACGCCGCATTCGACGATCTGAAACTGTGCGCCGGTCGCCATCATCCGAATCTTCATGCCGGGATAAATCTTGCCCTGCATGATCCGGACATAGGCGATGACCCCCTTGTAGCTGTCGTAGCAGGAATCAAAAACCAGCGCCTGTAACGGCGCGTCGGGGTCTCCCTCGGGGGCGGGGATTCCCGCTACCACCCGTTCGAGCACCTCCTCGATGCCGACGCCCTGCTTGGCGGAGATGCGCGGCGCGTCCATCGCGGGCAGCCCGATCACATCCTCGATCTCATGGCAGATCCGCTCGGGGTCGGCGGCGGGCAGATCAATCTTGTTGACCACCGGCAGCACCTCAAGGTCGTGCTCGATGGCGAGATAGGTGTTGGCCAGCGTCTGGGCTTCGATGCCCTGCGACGCGTCGACGACCAGCACAGCTCCCTCGCAGGCGGCGAGCGACCGAGAGACCTCGTAGTTAAAGTCAACATGTCCGGGGGTATCGATCAGGTTGAGCTCGTAGGTTTCGCCGTCCTTCGCGGCATAGCGAAGCTTGACGGCGCGGGACTTGATGGTAATGCCGCGCTCGCGTTCGATGTCCATGTTGTCGAGCAGCTGCTCGGACATATCCCGCAGCGCCACGGTATTGGTTTTTTCGAGGATGCGGTCGGCCAGCGTGCTTTTGCCGTGGTCGATGTGGGCAATGATACAGAAATTGCGGATGCGCTTCTGTTGTTCGGTCATAAATGGGATTCCTCCGGCGATATGGTGGGAAGGGGCGGCCTGTGATACAGCTTTGTCGGAAACCGTCCCCCCGATTCACGATTGTTTTCTTATTATACATGAAGCGGAGGGAAAAACGCAATCATCTTGCCAAAAAAGCAGCGCACAACCCTTTTGCCAGCATGGGATTCCAAAGGGCCGAGGGCCCTTTGGCGGAGGCTCGGAGGCAGCGCCTCCGACGTTCTTCCTTCTTCACCGTCTCTTCGTTCTCAATCGTTTCCAAAGGGGAAAGGGGAATCGAAAAGTCCCGGGGGGAGTTTTCGAGGGGGAAACCCCGAGATGGGTTTCCCCAAGGCTCTCAGAGC
>CAZVAV010000405.1:0-2025 GCA_964625135.1 uncultured Oscillospiraceae bacterium
GTGCGCGGGAAAGGCCGTGGCGGATCGCGCCGGCCTGTCCGGAAACGCCGCCGCCGGCGACGGTGCAGATGATGTCAAACTTACCGAGCGTCTCGGTCAGGGTCATCGGCTGACGGACGATCAGCTTGAGGGTCTCAAGACCAAAATAATCGTCGATGTCTCTGCCGTTGATGGTGATATTGCCGGTGCCGGGGTAAACTCTTACGCGGGCAACCGAATGCTTTCTGCGGCCTGTGCCGTAGAGATAAGGCTTGCTCTCATACATCGTGAATAGTCTCCTCTCTTATTCGTTCCAGGCCTTCGGCTGCTGGGCGGTCTGCGCATGGTTGGCGTCGCGATAGATTCTGACCCGGGTCAGAGCTTTTCTGCCGAGGGTATTGTCCGGCAGCATGCCCTTGACGGCAAGCATCATGGCCTTCTCGGGATTGTTCTTCATCAGGGTGGAGTACTGGATCTCCTTGAGACCGCCGACCCAGCCGCTGTGGCGGCGGTAGTACTTCTTCTCAAGCTTATTGCCGGTCAGAACAGCCTGAGCGGCATTGATGATCACAACATGATCACCGCAGTCAACATTGGGAGTAAAGATGGTCTTGTGCTTGCCACGCAGCAGGACTGCGGCGGTTGCGGCAGTGCGGCCGAGGGGCTTGTTCGCCGCATCGAGCACATACCACTCGCGCTTGATGTCGTCTGCTTTCGGAAGAAAGGTGGACATAAGGGTATTTACCTCCTTAGGAATTGTTAATCCTTTTACAGTGCTTTTCTATTATAACGGCACGCAATTTGCTTGTCAAGACGTTTTTTTAATTTATCACCCCAAGCTTACCTGTTTTCTCTCGTTTTCTCTCGCTTTCGCTCCTGTTTTCGAGCGCCATTCTATTTTTATCCCGATGCGGGCATCAAACTCCATACGCCGTAAAAGCCCATGGCACGTCAAGCTTTGCATCCAGAAGCGCTGTGCGTCCACGCGTATTGCATTGCAAAAGCCCCGCCATCCGATGGACGGCGGGGCAATCATGCCTTGCTTTCGATTATGTATCGGGTGCCTGAATCGACCGAAATCCCCTGCCGATTACCATATTTGCTTCGGTCACAATGATAAATGCTTCGGGCTCGGTCTCGCGAATCAGCCGCTTGAGCCGATAGAACTCGGTGTTGCGAACCACGCAGAGCAGAACCATCACTTCACCGCCCTGATAAGCGCCGGTTCCATGCAGGATCGTCGCGCTGCGGTGCATCTGCTCGATGATCATCCGCGAAAGTGCCTCGGGATGCTTGGTCATGATCATCAGGCTCTTCCCCGCGTCCGCGCCGTTGAGCATCGCATCCATGATCTTCCCACTGGTAAAGCTCATGATCAGGCCGTAGAGCGCCGCTTCGATGTTGCCGTAGACGATTGCCGCCGAAACCATGACGATTCCGTTGATGGCCACGGTAAGCTGTCCCGTGGAAAAATGCGGATATTTCTTACGGATCAGCTTGTTGAGAATATCGGTACCGCCGCCCGAAGAGCCCTGCATAAAGATCATACCGCCCGCGATGCCGTTGAATACGCCGCCGAAAAGAGCCGCCAGCAACGGATCTCCGGTATAAACCCGAGGCGCGGTGAAGCAGAGATCAACGATAAGACTATAGATCAGCAGCGCACGCGCCGTCTGGTATACAAACCGCTTGCCGAGCGACTTCCACGCGAGCAGCAGCAGCGGGATATTGAGCAGCAAGCTCATCGAGCCGACCGGCAGGCCGGTCAGGTAATTGATAATGACCGTAATACCGCTGACTCCGCCCGGCGCAATCTGGTTCGGAATCGCAAACATCGAGATTGCAATTGACCAAAAGATTGAGGCGACAACGTCTGTTGCAATCCCTCTGACCTCCCGAAACACCGTGCCGCTGTCGAATTTCATCTTTACCAGCCCTCTTTTCTCGTTGTGATGCACAACCATTTTACCCACATCATACCTGAGGAAGAAGGAAATAGCAAGGGGGGAGCAATCGGAGCGGAAAATTTTCCAATTAAATCCTTTC
>CAZVAV010000406.1:0-2023 GCA_964625135.1 uncultured Oscillospiraceae bacterium
GTTGTTTCCCGTTTCCTTCTCCCATCTTACATCAATTCGAGGGGGGATGTCAATCGAAGAAAGAACAAATGTGTCGCACGCCCGGCAAAAAATCCCGTTATTTGTCAGACGGCGAAGCCTCCCCCTCCGAAAGCAGCGCCCGGAAAAAGGCGGCGTTGCGGTCGGAGGAGTAAAGGTCAAACTGGGACGCCGCCCGCTCAAGGTCAACCCGCGCGGTAATCAGCATCGAATCCTCCTCGGCCGCGGCGACCCCGTCCCTGCCCCGGGTGGCGGCGCGCGGCGCACTGATGCGGGAAGGGTGATTGCAGGTAATGCCGTAATCTCCCCGAACACGCAGCCCCGGCGAGAGGATACAAAGCCCCGACTCCTGCGCGCGGTACCGGGCGAGCTCGTTGGCCGAGCCAAACGGAGACGCACCCGCCACCGCAATCGAGCAGCCCGCGGCGGCGGCAATGAAGAACGGCTCATAGTTGGGCAGGCACGAGGCGGAAAGAAGCGCGATCCGCCCGATCTTGGTGTCCCCGGGGATTAATTCCCGCCCGACCGTCACCCCCATCGACCGCTCCCACCGATCGAGGTAGAGCTTATTCTGGGAGGCGGCAAGCTCGCCGGTATCCGAGAAGAGAAACTGCCGGTTGTAGAGCGCCCCGCCCTCGACCTGATAAAATCCACCCGCGGCGATAATGATCCGATGGCTGCGCGCAAGCTGCGAAAAGGTGTTGAGAAAGATCTCCCCAATAAAGCCCTGCACCGTTGCACAAAGCTCAAGCAGCGCTTCGGCTCGCTCCTCCTGGCTGCCCTCGACCCAAATCTTTTTCAGCTCGGCATAAAGGGAAGCAAAGCCCGGCATCAGCGAAAGCGCCGGCATCCCGCAAAGCTCGGGCATCGCGACCATCTGGCAGCCCGCATCCGCCGCACGGGCGACCAGCTCGTTCTGATCGGCGATATAGGTCTTAAGCGCACGATGACGGCGCTGGGTGGGACGGGCGGCGGCAACCTTGATGCCGCCCGCGCTGATGAACGGCGCGGGGCGATCCCGCATCGGAGCCATCTGGCGAACCTGCTCCCGCACCCGCTCCTCGTTTGAGAGATAGCTCATCGCAAAGGCCGACGCCTTGAGTCGTAATTTATACATCGATCTCCCCCCCTTCGGCAGCGAGCCGGTCGACAAGCAGTGAACGGTGCGCCGCCAAAAGCCCGCGCCCCGCCGCAATCGCATCCCGGTCGGCAAAGCAGCGGGAGGGATCGAGCACTGCCATCAGCGGAAGCTCCTCGGAAAATCCGGCGAGCTCTCTGCCGTCACAGCGAAGGATCACCCCGCCGGTTCCGGCGGCTGCCGCGATGTTCACCCCGTTCGAGACCGCCGCGTTAATCGCACCGTACCGAATTCGATCCTCATAGAGGTCATAGAGCTGGATAAACTGGCTGGACAGCAGCAGCGTCGCCCCGGCCTCGACCGCGGCGCGGGAAATCTGCGGCATGTTGACGTCGACGTCGACCAGCAGCGCGACCCGCCCGATCGGGGTATCAAAGGGGCGGATCGCGTCATCCCGGTAATAGTTATGCTCGCGCAGCGAAAGATTCAGATGCACCGCCCGCTGTACGCCGAGCACCTCTCCCTGCGGCGAAAGCAGGCAGAGGCAGAGGTAATTTGCCGCGATAAACCGCTCAGGCACCAGATAGACCTTATGCCGGATGGCATAGCGGGCGGCGGCGGCCAGCATCATTGAGGAATCGATCTCGGCAACATAGCCGCGCTGGTCGCAGAAGATGACAAGCTGCGCCCCCTCGGGGGGCGCGGCGAGGGTGGGGACAATCGCAATGGCGAGCTGCTGCAAGCTTCCTTCCTCCTGATTCAAAATTCCAAGTCAAGGGCAAGCCGTTTGATCAAGCCCAAACCGGCTTCTACCCATCACGCGCCGATCAGCGGTGCGCCGCTTCATCCTCTTGATTTTGTTCCAGAGCCTCCCGGCAGACCGCGTCGATCTGCTCCCAGCCTTCGATCTCGCCGCAGAGCCGCCGC
>CAZVAV010000407.1:0-2015 GCA_964625135.1 uncultured Oscillospiraceae bacterium
TTCAATATTTTGCGATCGTTCCATATTTCCTGCTCATTTGCGCTTTTGTGCTGATAAGCCTGCACTTTTTTATACTTTTCAGAGGCTACTTTTGCATGAACAGGAGAAAAAAACAAAAAATAAATGCAAGGATTCTCCTGTTTGAGACGTATTAGTGGTGAAAGGCTTTGATGCCTTATCACAAAAACGGAGGAATTTCTAATGAAGAAGATGATCACGATGGCCGTTTCGGCGGCACTGCTGCTGACCACCGCAACCACCGCTCTGGCTACTGATACAAGCAGCCGTGCTGAGAGCCGTTCCTGTGGCAGCTCTTATCTTTCAATCGGAAACAACAGCTGCGCCAGCGGAAGTATTGCCGATTGGCTTGAAAGCGGCTTCTTCTGCGGCAGCGGCCAGTCCTGCGGCGGCGGTCTGTTCGTCGATCAGGACGGAGATGGCATCTGCGATAACGGCTCAAATTGCCCCAACGGCTCGAACTGCCCCAACGGCTCGAACTGCCCCAACGGCTCGAACTGCCCCAACGGCTCAAACTGCCCCAACGGCTCGAACTGCCCCAACGGCTCGAATTGCCCCAACGGCCAGAGCTGTGACAATGGCTCGAATTGCTCCAACGGTCAGAACTGCCCCAACGGCCAGAGCTGTGACAATGGACAGAGCTGCTCCAATCGTTCCAGCGGCAGCTCCCGTCGTGCTTCGCGTACCTATCGCCTGAAGACCTACAGCTACACCCGATAACGATCTACCCGGAGTGAGGCAATGAGAAGTGATTGCGAGGTCAGCCGTGCCATTGCATGTTATGCCGATATGGTACGCCGAATCTGTTTCCTGCATCTGAAAAATCATGCTGATACGGAGGACATCTTTCAGACCGTGTTTCTGAAATATGCCCTCCATTCGGGCGTCTTTGAAAGCCCGGAGCATGAAAAGGCATGGATGATCCGCGTAACAACCAACGCCTGCAAGGACATGCTGCGCAGTCTTTTTCGTCACAACACCGTCCCGCTTGAGCTTGTCGCAGACCAAGCCATATGGGAGGATCCAAAGCACCAAGAGGTACTTGCCGCCGTACTTTCCCTGCCAAAAAAATATAAGGACACGATTTATCTGCATTATTATGAGGGCTATACCGCCGCGGAGATCGCATTGATCCTCGGCAAAAAAGAGAATACCGTCTATTCGCTGCTCGCGAGAGCCAGGACATTTTTGAAAGAAACACTCGGAGGTGACAATTTGTGAGCGGCCGGATCAGGAGTGCATTGGAAGGAATTGAGGCTGGCGACGCGTTAAAGGCGTCGGCGCTTGCGCACGTTCGACATGAGCGACAGCACCGGGAGAACATAACGCTCTCGCGCCTGCGGCTTGCCGTGATTGCGGTCTGTGCAGCGGCTGCGCTGATGATCGGCGGGGGCTATAGCGTCTACGCCATCCCTGCATCCTATATCAGCATCGACATCAACCCTTCGGTCGAGCTCTCGCTCAACCGGTTCGACCGGGTGCTTTCGGTTGCGGTCTACACAGGGGAAATCACCCTCCCGGTGGGAAATCTGCACCTCGAGAACAAGCCGTATCTCGACGCCATTGAGCTGCTGACCGAAAGCGAGATTTTTCAAAGCTATCTCGCACAGGGTGCTGAGCTGACCATTACCGTCGCATCGGCCAGAGGACAGCATCTGGTTACGGGCATCAAGGAAGAAATGACTGCCGTGCCCTATCCCATACACTGTCAGGTGGCCGATCCCAAAGCGGTGCGGGAGGCACGCGCCCACAGCCTTTCGCTGGGAAGATATCTGGTCTATCAGCAACTGCTACAAAACGGCGACGGCATTACCCCGGAGGAATGCCGCCGCATGAGCATGGATGAGTTAAGCGACCGCCTCGCACGGTGTCTTCCGCCGAAAGGCCAAGGACAGCAGGGGAATACCCGCTGTCACGATCAAATCGCCTCTGTCCCAAAGGGAAGATCCACTTCCCGGCGCTGCGCTTGATGACACCCTTTCCTGATATTAGGCGCT
>CAZVAV010000408.1:0-2012 GCA_964625135.1 uncultured Oscillospiraceae bacterium
GGTGCGGCAATGAGACGGTTTGTTCCCGCCCAAAGGCGCGGGCTCTCTCCCCTGCTTTCGCTTGCCGCGTTTGCCCTGCTGGTGGCGCTGCTGCTGCGCGGCGCGGCCTCGGTATCGACGCTGTCCCAAGCCGAACGGCTGCGCACGGCCGAGCAGGCGGTGCGCCGGGCGGCTGTCCAGTGCTACGCGGTGGAGGGAATTTATCCGCCCGATCTCGATTATATGCGCGAGCACTATGGGCTGCGGGTCGATTCCGCCCGTTATTTTGTGGACTATCACTGCTTTGCCTCAAACCTGATGCCGGACATCACCGTCCTGCCGCTTGACTGAGCCGCACACTGCACACACACCAAAATGCCCGTCCGGACAGACCTGTCTGAAGGGAGTTTTTTATGAAACGAAACTCGGCCACCCATCTGATCGATCTGCTCTTCCCGCTCGCCCTGTTCTGCACCTTTGCGGCGACCTCGCTGCTTGTGGTGGTGATCGGGGCGGATGTCTACCGCCGTACCACCGAGCAGATGGATCGCGGCTTCGCGCTGCGCACCCCGATTTCCTACCTGACACAGGCGCTGCACCGGGGCGATCTCGCAAACGGCGTTTCGTCCGGCCGCTTTGGGGACTCCGACGCGCTGATTCTAAGCGAAACGATCGACGGCGTCGCCTACCGCACCTTGCTTTATTGCCACGACGGGGAGCTCAAGGAACTGTTTGCCCGCGCCGATGCCCCGCTTTCCCCCGAAAACGGCCAGCCGGTCACCCCTTGTGCTTCTCTATCAATCACCGAGGAGCAGGCCGGGCTTTACCGCATCCGCTGTGTGACCGCCGACAGCAACGAGGTCGAAGCGCTTGCGGGGGTTCGCTGCACACCGCAAAATCCGTCATCCTAATCATTGCCGGGAGGGAAACCAGATGTCCAAACGAATCGTTCAGGGTCGTTCGTCCTCGTCGCTGTTTTTGGTTGAGCTGATCGTCGCGATCGGCTTTTTCGCGGTGGCGAGCGCCGTCTGCCTCCAGCTTTTTGTCCGGGCGCGGCTGCTGAGCATCGAGGGAAGCGAGCTTTCCCATGCCACCCTTGCCGCACAAAGCGCGGCGGAGGCGTTTCGTACCACCGACGGCAGTCTGGACAGCGTATTTGGCCTACTGGAAGCCGAGCTTCGACAGGACACCGTTACAATCTGGTATGATTCCGACTGGCGACCCGCTGCCGAGCAACGCGCCGCCTACCGGCTCTGTCTTACGGCAGATTTTTCCCGGCAGCCCGCCAGCGCCGAAATTTTGGTGAATCGGCAAAAGGACAGCCAGACGCTCTACCGGCTCACCGTGAAAACACCCGGCAATTTTCCGTCCGCGCAGGCCGCCGGAGCAGGGAGGGTCACGCCATGAAACGACAATGGGGAATCGGGGTGGGAGCCGCCTCGATTTTGATCATCTTTGTGCTGCTCTGCCTGACCACCTTTGCAACCCTCTCGTTTGTTTCCGCCCGGGCGGATCTTCGGCTTTCCCAGCGCGCCGCCGATACGACCGCCGCCTATTACGAGGCGGACGGCGAGGCCTGCGCGCTGTTCTGCGCCCTGACCGGGGCGGCAAAAACCGCCGCCGCTCCCGAACCGCTTGCCGCCGCCCTGCCCGGCCTGCTGGGCGACCGCCTGTTCTTTTCCGAGCAGGACGCGGACGCGCTCGCCCTCGGCTACCGGGTGGCGATCGACGAGGTTCGCGCCATCGAGGTGACGCTGCGCTTTGCGTTTTTGGACGGACAGCCGTCCTGCGCGGTTGAGGGCTGGCGGATTGTTCAGACCGGCGGCTGGGCCGGGGAGGAAGCAACGCTTGCGCTCTGGCAGGGCGGACTTGCCGGAATGCCCGCTCTGGAGGAATAAGCCAATGGAAATTACCGAGCTGCTGGGGTTCGCCGTCGAGGCGGGTGCGTCGGATCTTTTTCTGATCGCCGGACTTCCCTTTTCGATGAAATGCAACGGAACACTGATCCGCCGCGACGAAGCCCGCCTGACCCC
>CAZVAV010000409.1:0-2009 GCA_964625135.1 uncultured Oscillospiraceae bacterium
CAGGGCTTTCTTTATAGATGGAAGCATCGTTTTTGCCATGACGGCGCTTCCGCTGCTTCTGATCAGCTCGTTTGTTGGGGTGATTGCGTCGGGGGCACAGACCCAGTTTATGTTTTCCTCAAAGCTGCTCGCCTTTAAGGCCAGCCGTATCAACCCGCTCGAAGGGCTAAAAAAGATGTTCTCGCTGCGCGGAGCGGTGGAGCTGTTCAAGTCGCTCCTGAAAATTTCAATTCTCGGCGTCGTGATCTATCAAATCTTCAAACGGGAGCTTCCACTTTTTCCGAGAATGATGGATATGGGAATCCTGCAGGTGATGGCTCAGATTGCGCAGGTGATTTTTTCCATTGTTAAAACCTCCGCGATTATCTTTGTTTTTCTCGCAGTTGCCGATTACGCCTATCAGTGGTGGGATTACGAAAAGAATCTGCGAATGAGCAAGCAGGAAATCAAGGAGGAATACAAGGAAGCGGAGGGCGATCCGCAGATTAAGGCGAAAATTAAGGAGCGCCAGCAGCAGCAGGCGCACAAGCGCATGATGCAGAAGGTGCCCCAAGCCGATGTTGTCATCCGAAACCCCACGCATTTCGCGGTTGCGATTCAGTATGAAGCCCAAAAGAACAGCTCCCCGATTGTGGTGGCGAAGGGCGCCGATCTGGTCGCGCTCAAGATCGTTGAAATCGCTGAGCAGAACGGGGTGACCGTTCTTGAAAACAGACCCCTCGCACGCGGCCTTTATGAAACGGTCGAGCTGGAGCAGGAAATTCCGGAACAGTTCTTTAAGCCGGTGGCTGAGGTGCTTGCCTACGTTTACAATCTCAAACGAAAGGAAATGCGGAAAGATTGAGATCTTTTAACAATGTTGTCTCGGCCTTTGTGGTGGCGATCATCTTTCTGCTGATCATCCCCCTCGCCACTTGGCTTTTGGATTTGATGTTTATCCTGAATCTGTCGTTGTCGCTGATTATCTTGCTGACAACCATGCACATCAGGGAGCCGTTGGAGTTTTCAATCTTTCCATCGGTGCTTCTGATTACGACCCTGCTGCGGATCGGGCTAAACGTATCCTCCACCAGAAAAATCCTGACCAACCACGGCGACGCGGGACAGGTGATCAAAACCTTTGGACAGTTCGTCATTCAGAATAATGTCGTCGTTGGTTTTGTCATCTTTATCATCATCGTGTTGGTGCAGTTTATTATCATCACCAAGGGCTCTGAGCGAGTGGCCGAGGTTTCCGCGCGCTTTACCCTCGACGCGATGCCGGGCAAACAGATGGCGATTGACGCCGATCTGAACTCGGGTCTGATCGACGAGCAGCAGGCCAGAGAACGCCGCCTCAAGATTCAGCGGGAGGCGGACTTCTTCGGTTCGATGGACGGTGCTACCACATTTGTCAAGGGTGACGCGATTCTGTCGATTGTTGTCACCATCGTCAACTTGATTGGCGGCATCATCATCGGTTTTATCAACAAGGACGGCTCCTTTTCGGAGATCATTCAAATTTATGCAACCTCAACAGTGGGCGACGGCCTGATGTCCCAGATTCCCTCGCTGCTCATTTCAGTGGCGACCGGCATGGTTGTAACCCACTCCTCCTCCGATTTTAACCTCAACGAGGATATTGCGAAGCAGTTCTTTTCACAGCCCCGGGTACTCATTCTCGCCGCGATTTCGATGTCCTGCCTCTGCCTGATCCCCGGCTTTCCCATTCCGCAGGTGCTGACGATCGCTGTCTTTCTGATGACGCTCGGCATTGTGCTTGAGCGCAGGGCAGCCGTGAAGCCGGTCGCAGAGGAGGGCCCGTTGGCCTCCACCGAGGAGGTCACCAGTGAGGCGGACTTTTACCGCAATGTGGATAACATGTACGCGCTGCTCAATGTGCAGCCGCTGGCAATGGAATTTGGCTTTAGCCTGATTCAATTGCTGAAGGACGGGAATTTTATTGACCGGGTGGTGATGTTCCGCAAACAGTTTGCCATCGAGATGGGGATGGTGTTCCCCAACATCTG
>CAZVAV010000410.1:0-1997 GCA_964625135.1 uncultured Oscillospiraceae bacterium
GCCGCGCGGGCCACCTTGACTTGGACGCCCGCTCCACAGTAGCCGCGTTCCCCGGCAGCCCGGTCAACGCCGCAGCGCCGCGGACAGAGCACACAATGCGAAAGCAGCTCCAACATCGCGTCGGCCATTCTCATCCCTCCCCCAATTGCGATTGCGTCTCTATTTTACACTGCCGCCGTCCGCCTTGCAACCATTTCCGGGCTTGATCCGGGCATGAATGTTATCATTTTGTAGCTTGCGTTTTGACAACTCTATATGCTATTATCAAGTTGTCACATAGAGCCTTGCTTTTTGCTTCTTGCTTCTATGTAATATCATCAAACCGGAGATAGAACGATGAAAAATCAGCTGCACAACCCGATCTACGCCCAAATTGCCTACGACATCGCATCAAAAATTGCCTGCGGGGAGATTAAGGAGAGCGAAAAATTTTCCGGCCGCTCGCTCATGGGGGCACAGTACCGTGTCTCCCCCGAGACAATCCGCCGCGCGATGCGGCTGCTCTCGGATATGGGGATCACTGAAATCCGCGAAAACGTCGGCTCGCAGGTGCTTTCTCAAAAGCGCGCCGCCGAATATGTCGAACAGTATCAGGCCGGAAGCGATATGAGCCGGCTCAAATGTGAGCTTCGCGCGCTGATCGAGCAGCGCGACCGAATCAACGGGCAGATCGATGAAACCTACCGCAAAATTCTCGACCTGAGCGAACGGTTCCACCACAGCGACCGGCTGCGCACCTACGAATTTGCACTGGCAACCGACAGCCCTGCGGTGGGAAAGGACATTGGGACGCTTCAATTTCGCCAGTGTACCGGCGGCACCGTCGTCGCGGTTCGCCGAGAGGAAGAAATTCGCCTCTCTCCCGGCCCGGGCTTTACGCTAAATCCCGGCGACGTGCTGGTGGTCGCCTGTGATATCTCGCAGATCGCCGATGTCTCGGCGCTGTTGAGCAGCTCACCGAGCTGATCGAAAAACCGTTCGGGTCGTTTCGCCGTGGATTCACGGCAGCCGTCATGGTTCGGCGCATTTTCCCCTTTTCTTGAGGAAATCTTAATGCGATCGTATGAAATGTTAATATTTTATTTCTTGACCTCCTGACAACCCATGCGTTATTATAAGGTTGTCACATCGTTGTGGGGCGTTGTCCCCGATCAGAAAGGAGCCTTTTTATGAAAAAGACGATCGCGATACTGCTCGCCCTCGTCCTGTCTCTGACGACGGCAGGAGCTTTGGGTATCTTCGCCTTGGCTGCGGACAAACCGGGGTCTCCTCCGGAAAAAACCTCGATCGTCTTTGCCGACGTCGGCTGGGATTCGATCCGCCTGCACAACGCCGTCGCCGGGCTCGTCGCCGAAAAGGTCTTTGGCTATACCTGGACCGAGACACCCGCCTCCACCCCGATCAGCCATGAGGCGCTGATGAAGGGGGAAATCGACGTCCATATGGAGACCTGGACCGACAATCTCCCGAACTATCCGGGGGATCTGGCGTCGGGAAAGCTCACCGAACTGGGGATCAACTTTGACGACAACATTCAGGGCTTTTATATTCCGCGCTATGTCGCCGACGCAAACCCCGGCTTGAAGTCGGTCGCCGACCTGAAGGATTACGCACAGCTCTTCCCCGATCCCGACTCCCCCGGCAGAGCGCGCATCTTTGGCGGCATCCCCGGCTGGTCGATTACCGAGATCATGGGGAAAAAGGTGCAGTACTACGGGCTGGACGACCAGTACAACTATGTCATTCCCGGTTCCGACGCGGCGATGAACGCCACCATCATCTCGGCCTGGGATAAACAGGAACCGGTCGTCTTCTACTACTGGGAGCCGACCTGGCTGATGGGCCTCTACGACTTCGTGCTGCTCGAGGACGCCCCCTATGAGGAGGCGGGTTACTTTGAGGGCAAGACCGCCTGCCCGTCGGTCAGCGTCAACGTCTGCGTCAGCAACGACTTTGCCGCCAGCAATCCCGAATACTGCGAATTCCTTTCGAAGTAC
>CAZVAV010000411.1:0-1991 GCA_964625135.1 uncultured Oscillospiraceae bacterium
GTCCATGATATAGAGACCAATTTCATAAACTACCTGGGCGGCTTCTTCATCCTTCACCCATTGCTTTTTGTCATCAGACGATTTCATGTATCCATACGGAGGCAAAACAGTCAAATGTTCTCCTGCATTGCCTTTCACTTTCATAACGGCACGGATTTTTTTGCTGGTGTCTTTAGCGTACCATTCATTGATGATATTGCGGAAGGGCATAAACTCGTTGTCACCCTGAGTGCTGTCCACACCATCATTCACCGCAATAAAGTGAATATCATGTTCGGGAAACATGATTTCCGTATACATGCCGACTTGCAGATAATCACGTCCGAAACGTGACATATCCTTGATGATGACCCTCTTGACAAGGCCAGCCTCAATGTCTGCAATCATCTGCTGAAAGCCTGGGCGGTTGAAGGTCGTACCTGAGATGCCATCATCAACATAGAATTTGAAATTGCTGTATCCATGCTCACGGGCATACTTTTCCAGGATTTTTTTCTGGTTTACAATGCTATTGCTGTCACCCTGCAATTCATCATCACGGGATAAGCGACAATACAAAGCTGTAAGTTCTTCGGAGCTCATAGCCGTGTAAGGGAATTGAAGCGCGGCAGCGGTGTTTGACTGATAATACATAAATACCTCCTATCTGGCAGTCAAACACGATATTGAAGTCCAACTTCATTATACCGCGCTTTCTTTTCCCTGTCTGCCTGTTAAGAGGTTTTCAAGTCACAGTTTGTTTCTGAACATCGGCTTTTATCAGGTTCTCCAGTTTGGAGGCTATCGTCTGATTTCCCGTTTGAGGGAAAAAAGAATTGACGATAAAGGTCGTGTTGCCGATCTTCTTTTTGCTCCGCATAGGCGGGGCATATTTATTTTCAGATTGAATTTTCTGCATAATAAGGCCCCTTTCATGCCATTTCATTAAAACCATAAAAGAGGCAGAAAACGGACGGCTGCTGGCCGCAGCTCCACGGGAATCTCACCCCGGCCCATGCTGATGGGTGCGCCGCGCAATGCTTTGAGGGCGTTCAACGCGGGAGTCTCATTATCCTGTCTGCGTATCCTCGCCCACAGGCTGCCACACCTGTTTTGCGGCCTGGTTTTGTCGCTCACCTGTTTGGTAGGGGTCCCGTCCTGCGGACTTGCAACAGGGTCATGGCGCACCGGCCGACCGGCTCCACACAGACAAATTGTATCCGTCTGCCTTATTCTGCCCGAAGGCTTTCTTTGTCAAGGAACAATAAGGCTTTGTCAGCCTGTAAAAACATACCGTTTCCGATATGCTTTTACGGAACGACAAACAGCCCATAACGGGAAGCGTGGAAAGGGGTATACGCTCCCCGCATGGGCTTAAAGAGTTAGCCTACATGAAACGCAAGAGTGCGGGTAATAAGGCGCACTTGCAGCCTGTTACGCATTTCTTCGTCCACATAGGAGTAAGTATTGCCCGCGTCGTCTTTCAACGTTCGGGTACAAAGTTTCGCTATGTAACCCTCATAATGCTTCAAGATCGCGCACATGGCGTTTGTGTCGCCGTTTGCCGCTGCGGAAATGACAGGGAACGGCAACAGATTTTCAGATTTCCTAACGGTGTTCATCATCTGCTTTTCCCTCCAAATATTGTTTGATCTTCGCAAGCGCGGATTTCCTATGCCGGAAAACCGTCGTGCGTACAACATTCAGCAGTTCGCCAATTTCCGTGTCGCTCATATCCAAGAAGTAGGACAAGAGAACAATATCGCGTTTTCTTTCAGGCAAAGCGGTAAGGGCTTCGGCAAGCAGTTCATTTTTGACGAGTACATCAAAGCCGGACACTTGAAAACGGAAATAATCGCTTTCGTATTCGTCCGTTGTGAAAAGCTGCGCGAGTTCGCTTTCGCTCAAATCCGAAAAAGTAACTTCGCGTGCTGCGCGTTTCGCAAGAGTGCGGCGGTGGCTTTTCGCTTCGCCGACCAAAGTTTTCTTTGCTAATGCGTCGTACTGATGTT
>CAZVAV010000412.1:0-1990 GCA_964625135.1 uncultured Oscillospiraceae bacterium
GGCTCGTCAATTTTCTTAACGGCTTTTTGATGGCCGCAAATCGGGAAATGAGTTGGCAATTTGCCCGGAAGGTGGTATGGTATACAAAGAAGAATTTTTAAATAAGGAGGGGGTGAGGGGCATGCGCTTTTCTTCGCTAATGTTATCTTCTACCCGTTCGGTATGGGTCAATCTTTTGCGTACCTTTATTTTCCTCGGGGCTGCCACCGGAATATGCTTTTCAATTCTTATGATCGATGGCAATGCTTATGTTTCAATGGTTTTTATTCTATCCGTATTTTTAACCGCTAGATATACCGATGGCTTTTGGTATGGAGTCGGCGCTTCGCTGGTGAGCGTGCTAATGGTAAATTATCTATTCACCTATCCCTTTTTGAATTTTAACTTCACCCTTTCGGGGTATCCGCTGACCATTCTGTGTATGCTGGTGGTTTCAACCGTGACCAGTATGCTGACCAGCCAAAACAAAAATCAGGAATCGATTCGGATTGAGGCCGAGAAGGAGAAGACCCGCAGCAACCTTCTGCGGGCTGTGTCCCACGACCTTCGCACCCCTCTGACCTCAATTTTAGGGGCGATTTCGGCAGTTGCCGATAATGACGAGGTGATCTCTCGGGAGGAGCGTCTGGGGCTGCTGGGAGACGCTCAGGAGGATGCACGCTGGCTGATCAAGATGGTTGAAAATCTTTTGACTATTACGCGGATTGACGCGGATGAAAGTGCGGAAATCTACAAGGAGCCGCAGGCGGTGGAGGAGGTAATCGCTTCGGCGGTATCCAAATATCGCAAGCGGTTTACAACGCCGCTGCTGACAGTGAAGATACCAAGTGAGCTGTTGATGGTGCCGATGGACGCAGTGCTGATCGAGCAGGTCGTTTCCAACCTGCTGGAAAACGCGGTGCTACACGGCAAAGGTGCGGACAGGATTGAGCTGGAGGTCTATCGGGAGAACCACAACGCGATCTTTGAGGTGCGCGACAACGGCGCCGGAATTCCGGCCAACGTGTTGCCCCATGTGCTGGAGGGCTATTTCAAAAAAAGCTATGAGGAAAGCGGAGACTGCAAGCGCAACATGGGAATCGGTCTTTCCGTTTGCAATACCATCGTCCGCGCACACAGCGGCACGATGAGCGCCTTTAATAAACAAGGGGGCGGCGGAGCGGTTTTCCGTTTCGCACTGCCGCTCGGGGAGGAATTCTAGGTGAACAACCGTTACAGCATTTTAATCGTTGAGGACGAAAAAAGCATTGTCAGCTTTATGAAGACGATTCTTACCGCCAACGAGTTCGACGTATTGGTGGCGCGGGACGGGGAACAGGCTCTGATGATGGTCAATTCTCACTGCCCCGATATTATCATCCTTGATCTGGGCTTGCCGGATATGGACGGCTTAAAGATTATCAAATCGGTGCGGGAATGGTCTCAGGTTCCGATTATCGTTGTCTCGGCGCGCAGCCGGGAGCAGGATAAGGTGATGGCTCTTGACCTGGGAGCGGATGACTATATCACCAAGCCGTTCGGCACCTCTGAGCTGCTGGCTCGGGTGCGCACTGCCATCCGGCACATTATCGGACGTTCCGCCAACGCGGAATCGCTCCCCAGCGGCGTTTTTCAAGCCGGAGCGCTGATGATCGACTATAAAAAGCGGCACGTCTTTATCAACGGGGAGGATGCCCGGCTGACAAAGGTTGAGTATAAAATTGTTTCACTGCTCTCGGAATACGCCGGCAGGGTGCTGACCTACGACTTCCTGATTAAAAATATCTGGGGGCAGAACGCCAACTACAATAACCAGATTCTTCGGGTCAACATGGCAAATATCCGCCGCAAGATCGAGGTGGATCCCGCCGATCCAAAGTATATCTTCACCGAAATGGGGGTCGGCTATCGGATGGTGGACGCCGACTGAAAACAGAAAGCAGGCCCGACGTTGCAGCAACGCCGGGTCTGCTTATTTTTGAAGCAGATGATCAAACATCTCGATAAATTT
>CAZVAV010000413.1:0-1990 GCA_964625135.1 uncultured Oscillospiraceae bacterium
CCCAGCTCCCGGGCTTTTTCCTGCCCCTCTCGAAATACGGGGCGGAAATCACGGTACAAAAATTCCACGTTGTATTTTTCCGCCGCCTCTTTTCCCGCCTGAACCAGCAGCTCATGGTTCTGATAGGGGCTGATCAGCAGGGTAGTCAAAAAGCGGTCAAAGCCATTTTCGGCGGCATAGCGCGCGGTTTCCTCCATCCGGAGCCGGTAGCAGAAGCCGCACCGATGATCGAAATCGGGATAGATTCCCTCAATAAACCGGCGCAGCCCATACTCGTTTTCGAGCTCGAGCTTGAGACCGATCGCCTTTGCATACTCGACGAGGGTATTTTTCCGCGCCTTATACTCGGTCATCGGGTGAATGTTGGGATTATACCAGAAGCCGACCGGCTCGATCCCCTCCTCCCGCAGACCTTCGACGCAGGCGATCGAGCAGGGCGCGCAGCAGATGTGCAGCAGCGTTTTCATCAGCTTCGGGCAACCCCCGTCTCGCGCGCCGCCTTTGCCACCGCCTTCGCCACCGTGTCGCGGACGCGGGGATCAAACGCAGCCGGAAGGATGTAGTCGCGGTTTAACTCCTCGCTTGAGACAAGCCCGGCCAGCGCGTGGGCGGCAGCAAGCTTCATTGCGTCGTTGATGTCCGAGGCGCGCACATCGAAGGCGCCGCGAAAGATGCCCGGAAAGGCCAGCACATTGTTGATCTGGTTGGGGAAGTCGGAGCGTCCGGTTCCGACCACCGCCGCGCCCGCGGCAAGCGCCTCGTCGGGCATAATTTCAGGCACCGGATTGGCCATCGGGAAAAGGATCGGATCGGGGGCCATCGAGCGCACCATCTCGGCGGTCACCGCGCCGGGAGCGGAAACGCCGATAAAAACGTCGGCCCCGCGCAGCACATCGGCAAGCGAGCCTGCTTTTCTTTCCCGGTTGGTCATTTTGGCCATCTCCTGCTTGATCGGATTCAGCCCTTCGCGGCCCTCGTAGATCGCACCCTTCCGGTCGACCAAAACGACGCTGCGCAGTCCCATTGCCATCAGCAGCCGGATGATGGCGATGCCGGCCGCGCCCGCGCCGCTGGTCACCACCTTGACCTCGTCGAGCTTTTTGCCGGTGATTCTCAAGGCGTTGAGCAGGGCGGCAAGCACCACGACGGCGGTGCCGTGCTGATCGTCATGGAAGATCGGAATGTCGCAGCGCTCCTTGAGCTTTCGCTCGATCTCAAAGCAGCGGGGCGCGGCGATGTCCTCGAGATTAATCCCGCCAAAGCTGCCCGCGAGCAGCGCCACGGTGTTGACGATCTCATCGACATCATGGGTGCGCACGCAAAGCGGGACGGCGTCCACGCCGCCGAACGCCTTAAAGAGAACGCATTTGCCCTCCATCACCGGCATTCCCGCCTCGGGTCCGATGTCGCCAAGCCCGAGCACCGCCGAGCCGTCGGTCACCACCGCGACGGTGTTGCCTCGCCCGGTCAGCTCGTAGCTTTTGCTGATGTCCTTCTCGATCTCAAGGCAGGGCGCGGCGACCCCCGGGGTATATGCGAGTGAGAGCTCGTCCTTTCCGGTCACGGCGAGCTTCGGCACCGTCTCCAGCTTGCCGCGAAGCTGATAGTGCAGCTTGAGCGATTCCTTTGCGTAATCCATCGTGTTCCTCCTTCTGGTGGGGCGGCAGTCGCCCCCAATGCTTTTATTATAAAGAGGGGAAGCCTTTTTTTCAACCGCTCTCAAAAATTCTTCCCTCTCTGCTCCAAAAAGGAACGGTCGATCACAAAATATGCAATTTTTGCTCTGCTTCCTTCATCCCGCCGCCAGGGATTGCCCTATTTGATCGGCGAGGTGGCGAAAAACGGCGGAAAATGAGAAGAGATTGCAAAAACAAGTTGAATAAACTGTGAATTTATGCTATGATAAGCAACAGCTTTGCTGCAAAAAGGCTTGTGTTTCAAAAACCACACCGCGCATCCGTAACAACTGCCGCAGCGAGAGATCAGATGC
>CAZVAV010000414.1:0-1988 GCA_964625135.1 uncultured Oscillospiraceae bacterium
GCCCAAACAGGTAGACTGTTAGGCAGAGAAAACGGATTTTGTAAATGAGGTGACGATATGGATTATCCCGTTTCCGCCATGCGGGGCGAGCCTCGCTTTGATACCCTTGGGGTTCTCAAGCTGCGCTGTGCCCCGACGGTACCGGTTGACGACCGCCTGTTCGCGCAGGCGCAGGTTGGCCGCACCCCCGCGCTTTTTTTCACCCGGATCTGGTCGTGTGAAACCGCCCCGGCAGAAGCCGCGACGCTGCGGGCGCTGTTCTCCTACCAAGGGCATACGCTCGAGCTGTCGGCCAATGCCGCGGGGGAGGCCACGCTGCTGCTCGACGGCGCGGCGGTGGCGGACAAGCTCACAGCCTATCAAATCTCCGGCGAGGATTTGCAAGGGGAATATTGGGGGGCGGTGCTGATGGTTCCGTTTTCGTGGTTCTCCGAGGCGCTCGATCTCCCGGCGGATTCCCCCGTCGCCCTCGAGGGCAACATCCTGCGGGAGCACCCCGCCCAATCCTCCGCCGCCCCGGAGGGGGAGACGCTGCGCTTTCTCCTTTCCTGATCTTAGCTTTCCCTGATTCCAACTGCCCCCGCGACGACCGGTTCACCGGCCTTCGCGGGGCTTTTTGCTGCAAACGGGGATTTCTTGTGCCGCTGCCGCCTTTTCCGCCATACAATAAAGCAGCTCTTACTCAAAATATATGCTTGACTATTTATATGTTTATATGCTAATATATCAATACAACAAAGGAGGCGATCGCATGCAGACAAAAGAGCATCTGTCCGCACAGCTGCCCGCGCTGCCCAGCGAACGGGAGCTTGAGGCGCTGACCGATATTTTTTCGATCTTTGCCGATTCGACCCGCATTCGGATTATCTGTGCGCTGGGGGACGGCGAATTGACCGTCAACGAAATTTGCAGCGCCGTCGAGATGAGCCAGCCCGCCGTCTCGCACCAGATGCGGATTTTGAAAAATACGCGGGTGGTCAAATGCCGCCGCAGCGGACGAAACAGCTACTATTCGCTCGACGACAGCCATGTCGCGGCGATTCTGAACATGGGAATCGAACACGTAAAGGAGGCTTTTTCAAATGAGCGCTAACCATGAGCATCACGATCACTCCCATTGCAGCGAACAGGGCTGTGGCCACTGCGACTGCGGGGGTGGCGAGCACTCCTGCGGGGATGACGGCTGCGGCTGCGGGCACAGCCACGACGAGGCGATCACCGCGCCGGGTGCCGCGCCGCTGACCATCCTCGGCGCAGCGCTGGCGGTCTGCGCTCTGCTGCCGTTTTCGGGCGGGCTTGCCCCGTGGCTGATGGCGGCGGGAACCCTGTTGATCGGCTATCCCCTCTTCGTCTCGGGCATTCGCGGCATCTTCTCGGGTCGCGCCTTTGACGAGCTTGGCCTGCTGACCGTGGCGGTGGCCGCCTCGCTGGGGCTTGCCGCCACCAGTCCCGACCCGTTCGAGGGAACGCTTGAGGCGATGGCGGTCACCGTCTTTTTCCGGATTGGCAACGCGCTTGAGGCTCGGGCGATCGCCAAAAGCCAGAAGGACATTGAAGCGCTGACCAGCATCCGACCCGATACCGCCCTGCTGCTGCTGCCCGACGGCAGCTCGCAAAGCGTCCCCGCCGAATCGGTCGCACAGGGCAGCCGCATCCTGCTCAAGGCGGGCGACCGGGTGCCGATCGACTGCGAGGTGGTTGAGGGCGGCGGCTATGTCGACCTGTCCGCGATTACCGGCGAGCCGATTCCCGTCGCCGTCTCCCCCGGCAGCCGGATTCCCTCGGGCGGCATCAACACCGACGGGCTGCTCACCTGCCGCACCGTGGCTTCGTTTGAAGATTCCGCCGCCTCGCGGATTATCCGGATGGTGCGAGATTCCGCCGAGCAGAAGGGCAGCGCCGAAAAATTCATCACCCGCTTTTCCAAAATCTATACCCCCGCCGTCGTCGTCGTTGCGGCGGCGCTGGCCTTCGTCCCCCCGCTGCTG
>CAZVAV010000415.1:0-1979 GCA_964625135.1 uncultured Oscillospiraceae bacterium
CATGGTAGCGACCGGGCGCGTTCGGCGGTAGCAGGATTTCGGTATGTACGACGCCACCCTTGCGGGTGTAGTCGTACACCGCGCCGGTTTGCTCATCGACGAGGCGCGTGCCGGCACGATAGGCCGCCGCTGCCACCGAGGTCGAGCGCTTGCTCTGTGCCCTGACGCCGGTCTTTCCGTCCTTCTCCAAACGAACACGATTGCCCCTACCGATAATCTGTCCGCTGAAGCTGTACAATGCCATCCGCTCAACCTCCCTTCCCATGTCCTTGTCCTCATAATAAAGATTATCCGGGACAGGTTACAGGGGATTTGGGTGTAGAAAAAACAAGGGGATTCGGGCAGCAAATTTGCTGCCTGAATCCCCTTGACATATAAAAATCCCTTAAACCAAAAGAGCATATTGACATATTTTTCGGATTTTCGTATAATACTAGTACAGGCAGGAGACTGCCGCAAGTTGTTCGCTACCGGCCACGCGAATGATAAATAGGCCGTGCAGTCGTATTTCGCTACCGGTTATGCGAATCATAAATAGACCGTGAACAAGTTTCTAAACCCTCTGCCTCGGCAGGGGGTTTCATTATAGGCAGTCTCTTACAGACAGGCATAGACGAAAGGAGCAATACATGGAAGCAAAATACAAACTGACACTAGAAGAGAATATATTTGTTGCCAAAAGAAACATCGTCGATTATATGTGGAAAAGTGCGCGGCTTGAGGGAATTGGTGTTACCTACCCTGATACGGAAGCTATTTTTAATGGATTAACCGTGCAGGGAATCAGTGTGAGGGACACGATCGCGGTTAATAATCTGAAGCACGCATGGCAATTTGTTTTGGAAAATATTTCTTACCCTATGGACTATGCCTTTATCTGCAAAATTAATCAATTGGTAGGCAGCAACAGTCTGGTGCCGGAAGCGGGATTCGTACGCTTTGCGGATGTAACCATCGGGGGAACGAGCTGGAAGCCGGAGATACCGGATGTGGATATTGTAAAAGCGGAGCTTGCCCAGCTGCAAACCATCCCCAGCGGTACAGATCGAGCCATCACAACAATGCTTTATTGTATGCGTCGGCAGTTGTTTTTCGATGGAAATAAACGAACCTCAATGCTGGCGGCGAACCAGATTATGATCTCTAGCGGCGAAGGGATTATTTCTGTCCCAATTGAGCTTCAGCCGGAATTCACGCGACTGTTGGTAGACTTTTATGAGACCAATGATATGACAACGATTAAAGGCTTTGTTTATGACAAGTGCATTGACGGCATTC
Organism: uncultured Oscillospiraceae bacterium; assembly: GCA_964625135.1. Taxonomy (GTDB): domain Bacteria; phylum Bacillota; class Clostridia; order Oscillospirales; family Ruminococcaceae; genus Yanshouia. The sequence goes on from CAZVAV010000415.1 coordinate 1,279, forward strand.
ATTTTGAAAAAAAGAGGGAACAGCCGCCCCGTCATTCGATCCGCGACAAGCTGGCCGCAGCCAAAGCCGAGTGCGCGCAACGCGCGGCGGAAGAGCCGCAAAGAGCCCGGAAGAGGGATCATGAACCAGAGCGATAGCAGCAGGAGGCGTAGTTGTGGGCGAACGAATTTTAGACAGGATGCACAGGCTGACGGAAGAGTACCAGCGGGAGCAATCCGCAAAGGCTTCTGCTGCTCGGATGAAATTATCGGCGACTGCGGCGCAGCCGCCGTCCATGAAAAATGATCTGTCGCCAGACCGAACCAAGGACGAGCTACGCCGCGCCCGAACGCACCGTCTGGTGCAGATCGGGGCGCTCGCCGATCAATACCTCGGCAGCTCCAAGCTATCCCCCGAGGAAGTTGGGGAGCTGCTGGCTAGGGTCATTTCGGTGGAGCAGGTGCGGGAGATCCTCAAGTGAGGAAATACGCAGGTTATAAAAGTCCGTTCCCAAGGAAGGGGCGGACTTTGTTCTTTTGCGTAGTACGATGCACTGACCGGCACTCATGATGAGCCGCTTTCCTCTTCAAACCATACTGCTTTTTTGTTAATATCATAGAGATAAGTAAAAGATGTTTGATCGACGGTATTGTAAAATATCCAAAGATTATCATCTTTACAATGCAAAACCAACTTGTCTTTTTTGATCTTTAGATATACCC
>CAZVAV010000416.1:0-1969 GCA_964625135.1 uncultured Oscillospiraceae bacterium
GACAGTTCAACGCATGACAAAGCGCGGCGATGGAATCCGTTGTTACACTCTTTCCGTTGCGTAGGCTTTGCAATGCGCCCTCAGAAATAATTTTTTCTTTTCGTATGCGGTAGGTTGTCAGCCCGCTTTCTTTCATCAAGGCAAACAACTTATCGTAGTTCATCGGCATAAATGACGGCCTCCTTCCGGGAAAAACACCTTCCCACTGTAATAATTATATCATAGGATATGCATCGTTTTCAATGCATAATATATACACATATTACAGAGCATGTTTGTTTCTTTTGCCAATTGATTATACATCTATTTTAATGTATAATAAAGACACAAGGTAAGGGAACGGCGGCAAGAGAATGCCGCAGAAAACCCGGAACCATATCCCCGTGAGTGGCCGCAGGCTTCACAATAGTCGGGAACGGCGACCGTTGGAAGGGGCAGCAGCAGCGCCTTTTCGTGCAGCAGGACGGTGCGCCGATCAATCCCGATACTATGAACTTCTGGCTGGATCGCTTCACGAGGAGACACAACCTGCCTCGCGTCACCCCGCATGGCCTGCGCCATACCTTTGCAACGCTCCAGATCGCGGCGGGGGTGGATATTCGGACACTGCAAGCCCGCACAGGACACGCGCAAGCCAGTACTCTGACCGATATTTACACCCATGCCATCAAGAGCGCGGAGGCCGCTGCTGCCGAGGTTCTGGACAACATTTTAAGCCCCAAAAAGCAGGCCACTTGAACATTTCTTGAACATCGCTCCTTTTAGGCGAAAAATAAAGAGAAAATCCGCATGAGAACTTTACGATTCTCATGCGGATTTCTTGTGGTCGGAGTGGGGAGACTCGAACTCCCGGCCTCTTGGTCCCGAATGGTGATTTTTCCTTAAAGCACTGTTTAGTAAAGTTTAATATTCCGTATTATTATGCGGTTTTTCTGTTTTAATCTGTTGTGGCTTGAGGTGAAATTTGTTCAATAGCCGTAGCTTTCTTGAACATTTCTTGAACATTTCTTGAACATGGAAAGGACTATACTGTTGTTAGGGTCGAATCGTCAGCCCCTGTTTCAGCATCTTTCGGAAGCTTCCCCGACTGTACCGCCAACTTCTTCTCGTCGGACTTTACCCGGCGCTCAAGCTTCTTGATGTCCTCCTCAGGTGGAAGCCGTTCCGGGCGGATGCCGCGCTGTCCCAACATAGCCCGGACGCTGGTATTGTTCTGGACATGCTCCGAGGTGATTGCCGGTTCTCCCTGCAAGTCCTTTTCCTCAACGTTGTAGTTGGTCATTTCGTTGGCAAGGTTCTTTGCCGCGATGGTTAGTGTGGGCAGAAAGTCTGCGAGCGGGCGTCCTTCGCTTATAATTCCCAAACGGCGTTTCATGTCGGCAGTTGCAATCCCTCCAAATAGCGCTTGATCCCCTTTGGAGCGGATACGGGCAAATCCGGCATCGTCGACACCGCGCTCATAGATGTTTTGGGACAAGCGCTTTTCAGATTCCTTCAGGCGCTCCCGTGCTTCCATTCGGGAAATCAGTGCCATTCGATCGGCAATTAATTCCTGCTTTCGGGTTTGCAGGGCAAAATAGCTTTGCGCAAAGGCAATCTCTTCTTTCTTAGGGTCTCCGTTCTGCGCGATGAGGTAGCAGGCGTAGCGGGTGAGCAGGTAGTCAGGAACGGGGCGTCTGGCACCTTTTCCTGCTTCGATCAATTTCGTGGTCTCACGAAAATGATCCTCCACCGCAAAACCTGTCGTTTCACAAGAGACAACGGCGCGTCTGATCGCCTCGATGAAGTTTTCCCAACGGGCGTAGCCCAAAAGCTCCTGAATGTCTCTGGCGCGCCAATACTCTGTTGGTTCGCCCTCAACGGTATGCGCGACGATATCAAAGCTTTGTTTGAGCTTCATCAATTTATTCGGCTCCATTTGGTTCCTCCTCTATGTATTCCATAATGTCCCCGGGCTGACAGTTCAACG
>CAZVAV010000417.1:0-1967 GCA_964625135.1 uncultured Oscillospiraceae bacterium
AACGACATGGCTGGTGGCCATGTCATCAACCAAATATATAGTAACAGGAGAAAATTTATGACCTACAGAAATTGCAAAAAGCTGATCGAGCTGGGGCGCTATGAGCGGGAGAACATGCTGAATAAGCTGGATGTCTTTTTGCTCAATGACCGAATCACCCAAAGCCAGTACGAGGAGCTGGTGGGGATGATGCCGGAGGCAGGGGCTTAAGGCCTCCACGGCGAGAAAAACGGGCGCCGCCTGAGGGGCACTTAAAGCCCTGCTGCCAAGCTAAAAAGTAGGGCTTCGGGTGCCCGGGCGGTTGGCGTAAAAATGACGAAAGTTAAAAGCCTTTCGTCATTTTAATGCTGATGATTTGCACTATTTTTTAATGTTAACCATGTGTAATTGGTCGCGAATTATCAGAATAAAAGATAAATATTACAATCAGTTGCCTAAAAAGTGCCTTTATAAAAGCAATAACCACAATAGTTATTTTGACGAAAGGCAATATACTTTAGTCAAAACTGACAGGGGCGATAAAATGAAAAAACGTTGTAAAATAGGCGCTTTGGGCGCGGCGGATTTTTTTGAAATCAGAAAGGAGAGAAAATGAAAAATTTAGTTTGGAACTATGGCGGGGAGGGCGCGACCCTTTCCGGGGTGCTTGCGGTGGTCGGCACGTTTCTGAATTGGTGGTTTGGGGGATTTGACGAGATGGTTCAGGCGCTTATCATCTGCATGGCGATCGATTTCGCTTTGGGATTTCTGGCAGCGGCAAAAAGTAAGACGGTCGATTCCCACGTAATGTTTTGGGGCGGGATCAACAAAGTGCTGGTGCTGGTCTTTGTCGGGCTTGGCGTCGTGCTTGATGGGGTCATCGACACCCACGAGCCGTACATCCGCACCGCGATCATTTGGTTTTACATTGGACGGGAGGGCCTGAGCATCGTCGAGAATTACGGCAAAATGGGAATGCCGCTGCCGGAGTTTGTAAGCACGGTGCTGCAGCAGCTCAAGGAGAAGGGGGAGAAGCGATGATTAAGGGCATCGATGTATCCAAGCACAACGGCAAAATCGACTGGCCGAAGGTCAAGGCGGCGGACTATGCCTTTGCCATCATCCGCGTTGGCTGGACGCACTACGAGGGCGGACTAACCCTTGACGATCGCTTTGCCGAAAACATGACCGGCGCAGCTGCCGCCGGTCTGCCTGTGGGCGCATACGCCTACGGCTATGATCTTTCGCCCGAGGCCGCGCGGATCAGCGCCGCGCGGGTGATCGAGGCCGTTAAGCCTTATCGGCTGGAATTTCCCCTCTACTATGATCAAGAGTATGAGGCAAAGATTTTGGCGCTGTCCACCCAGACCCGGACGGACATCTGCAAAGCCTTTATGGATGCGGTACAAGCGGCTCAATATTACAGCGGGTTGTATGCGTCGCGGGACTGGCTCGAGAGCAAGGTCTACAGCTCGCTGCTGCTGGACTACGATAAGTGGGTGGCGGCGTACCGCTATGATATGCCGGTGCCGGTCGCCGAAACAAGTGGATACGGCGGGTCGCACGGAATGTGGCAGTATACGGTGATCGGGACGCAGGGAACAAAAGGCAAGCACTACTGGACAACCGGCTCGGTACCCGGCGTGACCGGTAACTGTGACGTCAATGTTGCCTACCGGGACTATCCCGCGATCATCCGGGCGGCGGGGCTGAATGGGTTGGAGGAGACCGATATCGGAATCCCGACAACGGTGCCGCGAGCGGAGTACGACGCGCTGCAAGCCAAATACGACGCGCTGTGCGCGGAGATTGTGGTACTGGCGGAAAAGTGCAAATAGAAAAAAGGCGGGGGATGTTATGTGGTTTGATCTTATGAATGAATTGAATCTTGATACCGGCAAGAAGCACAAGTGATGAAAACGCCCGCTCTCACTGGACTGCTCCCAGTTGAACGGACAGATAAAAAAGCGCCTAGTCGCAGAATAGCG
>CAZVAV010000418.1:0-1956 GCA_964625135.1 uncultured Oscillospiraceae bacterium
GACCTGCCGGGTCGCCACCGACCGCCTTGAGGAGATGACCGCCATCGCGCAGATGGTGGTGGGAGCGGGCTTGTACATCGAGGACTATTCCGATCTGGAGGAAAAGACCCTTGAAATCGCGCATATCGATTTGATCGACGAGGCGCTGGTGCGGAAGGACCGCGCCCACGCGCTGGTTCACCTCTATCTGCCGCCCGCCATGTCCCCGGCCGAGCCGATTGCTTACATCGGGCGGCGCTGCGAGGAATGCGGAATTTCGGTCGAGATCAGCACCGAGGGGGTGCGCGAGGAGGACTGGTCGACCGCGTGGAAGCAGTACTATCACCCGATCGAGCTTTCGGACAAGCTCGCAATCTGCCCGTCGTGGGAGGACTATACCCCTCGAGCGGGACAGAAGATCATCCGGCTCGATCCCGGCATGGCGTTTGGCACCGGAACCCATGAGACGACCCGGCTCTGCCTCACGCTGCTCGAGCAAGCACTCCGCCCCGGCATGAGTATGCTCGACGTCGGAACCGGAAGCGGCATCCTTGCCATCTGCGCCCGGCTTTTGGGCAGCGCACGCACGGTGGGGGTGGACATCGACGAGGTGGCGGTTCGGGTGGCGAGGGAAAACGCCGCCGCAAACGCCTGCGCCGACATCGAGCTGATCTGCGGCGATCTCGCGGCGGACGTGACCGGCCCGTTCGACGTCATCTGCGCCAACATCGTTGCCGATGCGATTCTTCGCCTCTCGCGCGACCTGCCCGCCCTGATGCACGCAGAAAGCGTCTGCGTCGTTTCGGGAATTATCGATACCCGGTGCGCCGAGGTCGAGGAGGGGCTGCGAGCCGCGGGGCTTGCGCCGATCGAAACGGTGCTGCAAAACGGCTGGGCGGCCATCTCCTGCCGGAAAGCGAGGTAATCGGATTATGCCGCGCTTTTTTGTGGATTCCCTTGCTCCGACAACGGTGATTACCGGGGAGGACGCCCGGCATATCACGAAATCCCTGCGGATGCGCGCCGGGGAAACGCTGACCCTCTGCGACGGCAGGGGCAGCGAGGCCGAGGCGACGATCGCTTCGCTGTCCGACGACGCCGTTTCACTGCGGACAGAGGGCTTTCATCCCAGCGAAAGCGAGCCCACCACCAAGGCTTCGCTCTATCTGGCCGTGTCAAAGGGGGACAAGCTGGAGCTGGTGGTGCAGAAGGCGGTCGAGCTTGGCGTCTGTGAAATCGTGCTGCTGCTGACCTCCCGCTGCATCTCCCGCCCCAAGGGAGCGGACGGAGAGAAAAAGGTGGCGCGTCTGCAAAGGATCGCGCGGGAGGCTGCCGGGCAGTCGGGGCGGGGAACCATTCCGACGGTGCGCGGAATCCTTTCCTTTTCGCAGGCGCTCGACGAGATGAAACAATTTCCACTCGCCTTTACACTGTATGAGGGAGAATGTGCGCCGCTGCGTTCCCAGCTTCCCGCAAAGCCCTGCCGGATCGCGCTGCTGATCGGCAGCGAGGGGGGCTTTTCCCCGGAGGAGGTCGCCGAGGCACGCGGGCGCGGGGTGCTGCCTGCATCGCTCGGCCCCCGGATTCTCCGCTGCGAAACCGCGCCGATCGCGGCGCTCTCGGCGCTGCTTTTTGCAATGGGAGACCTTGACTGATGCTGCAAAATCTGCCAGTGGTAGCCGGACGGATTCGGGGCAGACTGTTGGTAACAGAGGGCTTTTCGCCAGCCCTCATATTTTGGAGGCTTAATCGAAATGATGAAATGGAAACCGATCCTGCTCCCCGTGATTTTTCTGCTCTGCGTCCTGCTGGTTGCGCTGCCTGGCTGCTCCTGCTCGCGCAACCTTAACGGCGCGTCCGAGCCGATTGCCTATTCCGGCATCCCCGGCCCCGAAACCTATGTCCCCGATCTGGATTTGAGCAGCAGTGCGCCGAACGGCTGGGAGCAGAGCAGCGAGCCCGAGCCCGTTGCCGATC
>CAZVAV010000419.1:0-1951 GCA_964625135.1 uncultured Oscillospiraceae bacterium
GCCGCTGGACATGGCTGCGGACATAATCTACTCGGGGTCGGCTCGCTCGGAGCCGCGGTTGCCATCAAGGATTACTTAGAGCGGGAGCAATGCTCCGGCACCGTGATCTACTACGGATGTCCCGGCGAAGAGGGCGGCTCGGGCAAGGCTTTTATGGCTCGGGACGGAATCTTTGACGAACTGGACTGCGCCTTGACTTGGCATCCTTGGGACATCAACGGCGTAAGCTATGAAAGCTCACTGGCCAACTATCAGGTAGCCTATCGGTTTCGGGGCGTCAGCTCTCACGCCGCCGCCAGCCCGCATATGGGTCGCAGTGCACTGGATGCAGTGGAGCTAATGAACGTCGGCGTACAATTTTTGCGAGAGCATGTGATCGATTCGGCTCGCATCCACTATGCCATCACCAACACGGGCGGATTCTCGCCCAATGTCGTACAGGCGGGCGCCGAGGTGCTTTACCTCATCCGTGCGCCGAAAAACCAGCAGGTACAGGAAATTTTTGAGCGGATCAATAAGATTGCACAGGGTGCGGCCTTGATGACCGAGACAACGATGGAGTACGACTTTATCAAATCCTGCTCCAACATGGTTCCCAATTATCGCCTTGCACAGCTCTTTCAGGAAAAGATGGACGAGATTGCGCCGCCTTCCTACACGGAGGAGGAAATTTCCTATGCGGCGGCCATGCAAAAAACGATTGGAAATCCGGCCAATCCCTACGAGGATCAGCTGAAACGGTATTCCAAAGCGGACGCCGCTTTTTTGAAATCTCAATTTGAAAAGCCGCTCTTTGATTTTGTTGCTCCGCTCGCACAGACAGAGGGCTCGCTGGGCGGCTCAACCGATGTCGGCGATGTCAGCTGGCTCTGCCCTACCACCCAAATTCTGACGGTAACCAAGGCGGCGCTGACCCCGGCACACTCCTGGCAGCAGACCGCTCAGGGCAGAAGCAGCATTGCCCATAAGGGAATGCTTTACGCCGCAAAAATTCTCGCGGCGACGGCCATTGAGCTTCTGGAAGCTCCCGAAATTCTGGAACAGGCCAAGCGGGAGCATCAGGAGACGCTTGGCGGCTTGGTTTACCACTGTGCCATTCCCAAGGAGGTTCGCCCCCGCGCGATTGCCCCCAAGTGAGTTTTTTTGGTGTTGTTTTCCCCATGCGGCGGGCTGCACCGCCGTTTGTGGGAAGTGGCAATATAATTATTTTTAGGAGGACTGCCCAATGAGTGCACCAACCACTGCGGCTCCCAAGAAAAGTGCGGTTGACCGTTTTCTAGACGGCATCGAGAGAGTTTGTAACAAGCTCCCACCGCCCGCGATTCTGTTCATCTATCTGTTCATCATCGTTGCGGTCATCGGCGCCATCTTTAGCTTTACCGGCGTCACGCTGGTAAATCCCGCCACCAACGAACCGGTCTCTGCCCAGAACTTCTTCTCGGCGGAAGGGATTCAGTGGCTGCTTGACAACCTCGTCAAGAACTTCACCGGCTTTGCTCCCCTTGGTCTGGTCATCGCCATGACGCTGGCCATCGGCATGTGTGAGGAGTCCGGCATGATTATGTCGATGCTCCGCAGCAGCCTGAAAAATGTTCCCCCGGCCATCGTTCCGTTCGTCATCGCCTTTGTCGGCACCGTCGGCAACATTGCCTCGGATACCGCGATGGTCATCATCCCGCCGATCGCCGCTATTGTTTATATGGGCGTAGGCAAGCACCCTGTCGTCGGTATGATCTGTGGATATGCGGGCGCGCAGGCGGGCTTCTCCGCCAACCTGATGATCGCGGGTACTGATTCGCTGCTTCAGGGCTTGACCAATCAGGCGATTCAGAGCTTCCTGCCCGAATCGACCTTTACCGTCGACGTCACCTGCAACTGGTTCTTTATGATGGCCTCGACCTTCCTCTGCGCCATTGTCATCGGCTTTGCTTGTAACAAGGTAGCCGATCCT
>CAZVAV010000420.1:0-238 GCA_964625135.1 uncultured Oscillospiraceae bacterium
CTTGTAAAATACACCCGAAACGATACGCGGTCAAGTTTTAATTTCCGGAATCTCCATCTTTACGGATGATAATCCGGCAATTCTTTTGCGTCTGCGGTACATCGAACCCTCAATTATCTTTCAAACCTCTTTATATTCCGTTTTATTTTCTTGTATCACAAGAAAATAAAACCAAGTACAGACAAGGTTTTAGAAGGTGCACCGCAGATGCAAAATTAATAGGTAAGCTCGGAGGGAC
>CAZVAV010000420.1:248-1947 GCA_964625135.1 uncultured Oscillospiraceae bacterium
AAATCACGAGCCCAGTTCTTTTGAAGATAAGGGATTGCTTCGGGACGGAGAGAGCGCTTTTCCAGTATTTGGAAGAGTTGTCTGGTGGTGGCTTCGGCTGCTTCCTTTTGCCCGAGTTGTTCTTCGACCTGGCGTTTCAGCGTGAGGTTGACGATGCTGAGCGGGTAGTTCCGCTGTTCGGCATCAAAGAAAGGCAATGCTTCTTTGTGTTTCCCCTGGGCGGCCAGTGCTCGACCCGTCATCTGATTGCTGTGAAGATAGTGCGTGAAAGAGGTTTCCGGGAGAATCCGGTTCAATAAGCGCAGTGCTTCGGCTGGATCTTTACGGTCGAAGAGTGCTGTGAGGGCGGCAGCGTAGAGATTTTGCGGCGTGGCTTGAAAAGAGATGCTTTTTTCCCATAAAGCATGAGTTGCTTTTTTGTCGCCGTGTTCGCTCTGAAGCCGTGCTTCTCTGGCATAAAAGGAGGAGAAGCCCGTTTGGATCAACAGAAAAATGACGCCGAAGAGAAGCAGAGCTTGAACCACACGCAGTGGCCACACCACATTGCTCTGTTCCAATTCTGCCAAAGGGGGAGCCTTGGCGCCATTATCTGCGGCATAACCCCAGAGGATGCCGGAAAAGAGCAGAAAAATGGTGTTGCAGGGCCAGTTGTTTAAAATCACATCGAGTTGGCCGTGGAAAAAGAGGAGAAAGAATAGCAACGCAATGACGGCAAGTGGGGTTGCTGTCGGCTCTGCGCTCTTTCGCAGCTTGTTCAACGCCGCCAATGCCGCTGCCGCATAGGCCAACAGCAGGATCATGCCGCCGATCCCCAGCGTGCTTCCCAGAAAGAGCAGTTCATTGTGCGGATGCGGGTTGCGGTCTGCGGAGATGGGAAGCAGATAATATGATTCCGAGAGATGCGAAGAGACGGCATCTTCAAAACGCCCGGGGCCATGCCCCATCAGCGGTTTTTCTTCGATCAGGCGGATTGCGGCTTTGAACAGTTCCATGCGAACTTGATCCGCCTGCTCCAGATGAACTCCTATCGTGATAATGCCGGTCAATGAGGCGACAACGATGCTTGCGATCAACCATTTGCGGTGCTTGCGCGCCAACATGCAGGAGACCACTGCCCCGGCAAGAATAACGGCAAGAATCGTTCCTCGGGAATAATATTGGCCGAACATCCACCATAGGATCAGGAGTGTCGCGGTGATGCTGCAAATGGCCACAGCCCAATTTCTTCGCCAAAGGATACTCAAAGAGAGCATGCCGCAGAGAAGCAATGTAGAGCTCCAGTTCCAGTTTCCGGTTAATCCGATCGGAACTTCTCCATCCAGGCGGAGACTCAGCATCAGAACAAAATTGATGACTCCAAGTCCTGCGACGAGCCACAGGACTTTTTTCGCAAACTCCCGATAGTAGAGTGCGCCGAGCAATGGAACGGAAAAGTAATACAATCCACTCAGCAGCACCATATGATTGCCGCGAAGATGGTAATAGTGCAACAACAAAGCCAGACCGCCCGGAATGAGCGCATAAAGCATACGATGTGTCAGCGGTACATCCGCCCGGAAAAATTGATTGAGCCGCTCCGTATCAAGCGTCAATAGGAACACTGCCAGAAGAGCCAGGATTGCCGGTGTAAAGAACTGAAACTCGCTGAAATGACGTGCTCCAAACCATACCAGCGGATAGCACAGCAGAAGAGCCAGCA
>CAZVAV010000421.1:0-1946 GCA_964625135.1 uncultured Oscillospiraceae bacterium
CGCAGCCTATGATCGCGGGAATCAGCAGGGCTCCCACAGCGGGCAGAAATCGTTTTGTGATCCGCAAGACGCAGACCCCCTTTCTTCCGGATGGCGATTTCTTTCATTTTATTCTGTTTTGAGCCAATTGTAAAGCAAGGTTGAATCGATCAAACCATTTTGCTATACTGTTTTTGAACCTTTTAGCAAGCTGCGGTGGAAGGGGAGAAGGAAAAATGGAAGAAGCTTCCCGCTGGGCGCACCTTCGCGCCCGGTTAACCCAATATGGAATGCTCTGCCTGTGCTGCTGCGCGGGTCTTCTCGTCCTGCTCACCTGCCTGCTCAGCGGAATCTATCAGGCGTTTTCCGAAATTACGCTTCGCTCCCTTGCCCAGCTCAACAGCGAATTTTCGGTGCAGATGGATACCCTTTCCGAGCTGGTGCAGACGACGGTTCGCGGCTATGGGCTTCAGGTGTTTTATACCCCTGCCGTAACGCGGCTGCGGGAGAATTACGGCCTTTCCAATCTCGAGCGGGTCTATGGGCTGCGCGAGCTCAATACCTATGTCAGCAGCAGCGAATTTGTCGATTCGATCAGCATCTACAACCAGAACACCCAGTATGTCTATACGACCGATTCCAACCTGCTCAGCGCCCCGGTGGACGATTACGCGGATCGGGAGGCAGCCGAGCTTTTTTTGAGCCGAGGGCCGGAGAATCGGATGCAGCCGATCCGACGGACGGTCGTCGATCCCGCGTCGGGGCGTGCCAAGGAGTTTTATTCCTTCCTCTTCTTCGAGACCAGCAGCAGGGGTATCCCCCGCGCGAACGCGCTGATGATCAACGTCCCCTCCGACTGGTACGAGGAGCAGCTGCTCGGCTTTGATCAGGAGGGGAGCTATGTCCTGCTCGACCAGAACGGCGGCCTGATCGCCGCCCGGGGGGAATCGCTTGCGGCAAAGGCGGCGCTGTTTTGGTACGATATCGTCACCACCAAGGCGCAGGAGCAGACTGACAGCTATTTGCTGCGCAAGGTGGGTCGGGAGCAGACCGTCTGCCTTTATGCCCGGATGGACACGACCGGATGGTACTGTATGCGGATTTTGCCGCTCGACCGGTGTCTGGCCGGGCTGCCGCGGCTGCGGGACCGCTTTGCGGCGTGGCTTTCGTTTGGCTTTGCGTTGCTGGCGCTGCTGTGCGTCTCGCTCCTCTTTTTTATCTACGTTCCGTTTCGCCGGATGAGCCTCGCGCTGCGGCGGATCGGGGCGGATACCTCTGCCGGGGAGCTGGGGACGGATGAACAGCTCACCGAGCTGGTGGAAAGCTCGATCGAGCTGCAGCAGTCCCGCGAGCTACTTGATCTTTTGGAGGGACGGCCTCGCCCCGGCCTGTCGCTGCCCGAGCTCCCGGCGGTTCTTCTGCTGGCGGAGGCGGTGCCGCAGAGCGCCCTGCGCCGTTTTTTGCAGCAGGAGTATCCCGGTGTGCTGGTGACCCAGCAAAACGGATGCGGCGTGGCGCTGCTTCCCCAAGCGGAGGAGCTCGAGACGCTTTCGCTCTGCGGGGAGCTGGCAGCCCGGTTCTCCTGCCGCTGCTATTGCAGCATGCCGCGCCTGACGGCTGCCGAGCTGCCGGGCTGCTACGGCGCACTGCGGGAATTGCAGCAGCTGCGCTTCTGGTATCCCGGTCAACGGATTCTTTCGGAAAAGAATCTGGGTCGCCGCAACAGCCCGAGCGGCTTTTCGGAAAAGGACGTGACCCAGCTTGTCGCCGCTCTGCGCACCGGGGAGCTTGACCGGGCGCGCGCGGTCTGGAAGGAGCTGCTCGATTCGCTGCGCAACGACCGGTTTCGCGACCAGCGGTTTGCCCTCACCCGGGTGGCACAGAAAATGCGGGAGCTGCTCGCCGAGGCGGAGCTCCCGTTTCACGGCGATCAGGTTTTGCTCGCGGAACGGCTGGAGGAGCTTGAG
>CAZVAV010000422.1:0-1937 GCA_964625135.1 uncultured Oscillospiraceae bacterium
GCCGATTCTCGCCGGAACGGGCAAGCATATTTTTACCCATGTGGAGTGGCAGCTGACACTGTATTCGGCCGCGCTGCCGCAGGGAGCGGCTTTGCCCGGCGATTGGGTTTTGGCTTCTCCCGAAGAGCTGACCGGAGGCTATCCGCTTCCCAGCGCCTTTCTCTCGCTTTTGAAGAATCTGTAAATTCTTTGCGGCAGAGCCGATGCATGGGGATTTTTACCTCTTTTTCAGCGGGACAGGGATTCCCAACCGGTGGGAAGTGTGCTATACTGTTTGGGTCATACAATCAGAGACAGAAAGAGATTCCTTTTCCTATCAACTATACTTATGAGGTGAAGAAAACTATGGCAACTGAAAACAATTCGAGACGCCGGCGCAAGAAGAGCTCGCCGATGCCGATGATTCTCATTGGAGTTCTCGTTCTGGTGATCTTCCTCGCGGCGGTCGGCATCGGCGTTTCGCTGCTCGGCGGCAAGGAGCCCACCGGGGATGAGGACAGCTCCTCCTCGATCGCAACCATCGATCCCGCCTCCTCCGGCGAGACCGAGCCCTCGCTGCCCTCCGCTGATCTTCAGCCCTCGGGCGATACCCTGCCCGAGCCGTCCTCGTCGAGCCAGACGGCTGGAGCGACCTCGCTTTCCAACATTCCGGCGTCCTTTGACCCCAAGCTGATGGAGGGCGACAGCGGCTTCTTCAACATCCCCAGCTATAAGCAGATCAACTCGGATGTCAAGGGCTGGCTTTCCGTTCCCGGCACCAACGTCAATTACCCGGTGCTCTGGGCTGACGACGTCATGTACTACATTGACAAGAACATCTATAAGCAGACCAGCAAGGATGGCGTTGTGTACGCCGGCCCGACCGTCCGCTTTGGCAATTCGGACAGCATTTCCCGAAACACGGTGCTGTTCGGCCATAACTGGACCAACTACTCAGCCAATCCGCGCATCGGCAACGCCAGCGACGTGATGTTCGCCCAGCTTGCCGCCTATCACTACCGCGAATTTGCCAACGCCTATCCCTATCTGTGGTACTCGACCGATGCCGAGGAGATGAAGTGGGTCATCTTTGCCTGCTTCTATACCGATGTCGGCTTCAATTACATTGAGCCGAACCCCAAGGACGATCAGTTCATGCAGATTGTCAACGGCGCCAAGAGCCGCAGCCGCCACACCTTTGACGTCGACGTCAAGTCCACCGACAAGATTCTGACCCTTTCGACCTGCACCCGTGCCTACGGCTCGAGCGATCAGCAGCGCTTCGTCATCATGGCGCGCCTGCTGCGCGAGGGCGAGCAGGTCAAGCAGATCAAGGTGACCACCAATTCCAACCCGGTGCTGCCCAAGCTCTAAACCGCCGATGACACAATCAGATGTGAGAAAGGGGAAAGATCAATGCTGCTTCATGCCGATCAGCGTCCAACATCCTTTGTAGGAGTGGACGGACTTTGCCGCCGAGAGGATTTTGTGCCCAAGGAGCTGCTTTGCGGCGCGGGTCGTCTGCTCGGGGTGATTACCGTCCCGCCCGGAGGCGAAATTGCCGACCATGTCCACAACAATGAGTACGAGGTTTATTCCCTTCTTTCGGGAACCGGCCTCTACAATGACAACGGAACCCCGGTGCAGCTTTCTGCCGGCGCCGTCACCTATTGCCCCGATGGTGAGACGCACGGAATTAAAAACAACGGCAAAGAGGATCTCGTGTTCGTGGCCTTTATCGGCTTCCCCGTGTAAGTAACTTCATTTTATAAAAAGATCGCCGCATTCGTGCGGCGGTCTTTTTTTGTGTAGGGGAGAGAAATAGTTCTATTTTGAATACATTTAGTAAAATATTCCTTTCCTATTTTACCGCTTTCTCGGAAAAATATTTTTGAAGCGCATGAAATAATTTTGTAATTTACCGCCACATAATAAAGGCAAGGCCTTCCTGAGAAAAT
>CAZVAV010000423.1:0-1935 GCA_964625135.1 uncultured Oscillospiraceae bacterium
GAGCCAAATAAAAACGCCCGCGCGGTCACTTCCATTCTGACCGCGCGGACGTTTTACGTATTACAGGTTCGCTTGCCGGAACTGCTCGATGACCTTCATCAAGGCGTCTCGTTGATCAGGCGTTAAGTCTGTCACATCAAAAGAAATCTGAGCATCGCGTTGTACGCCGAGCAGATAATCAGTGGACACTCCAAAAACCTTTGCGATGCGAAGCAGTGTGTTATAGGACGGCATACGATTTTCCGTCTCATATTGAGCGACCATCGACGGGGAGACACCGATTTTTTGCGATAGTTGTTTTTGAGAAAAACCGAGTTCTTCGCGCAGTCTCTTTAATGTTTTTGGAAAGGATACGATCACCTGCATCACCACCTAGGCAATAGTTTACCATCGCAGGCGCTAATTATTGGTCATTAAAAAGTTGACTAATAATTAGCTAACCGCTATACTATTGCTAAGTTGATGAGAGGTGTCAGGATGAAATCGAAAAAAACAGAGACGCTTTTTGAAGTCTTTTACAATTCAAACCGAGCCGAGCGGGGCAGAGGCCGATATTTTCTGGCGCTCTATGATGCGTTTGCGGCTGGCTATCGCGCCGGTCTGCGTCAGCCACGTAAAGTCCGGGTCAGACGCTCCCACTCGGTCTCGGGCTTTTTCAAATAGAAATGTCCGCCCGCTCCGGCTGACCCGGGCGGGCGGACAGTTTGTAGGCTTACAGACCGAGGGCGGCGTAAAGCGCGTCGGCTCGGTCGGTTTTTTCCCAGCTTACCCCGAGATCCTCGCGACCCATGTGCCCATAGGCGGCAAGCTTGCGGTAGATCGGGCGGCGCAGGTCGAGCGCGTTGATGATGGCGGTGGGACGCAGGTCAAAGACCGTTGCAATGGCGGCGGACAGCTCCTCATCGGAAACCTTGCCGGTGCCAAAGGTATCGACAAAGATCGAAACTGGCTTTGCCACGCCGATGGCGTAGGCGAGCTGCACCTCGCAGCGGTCGGCCAGATGTGCCGCCACCACGTTTTTGGCCACCCAGCGGGCGGCATAGGCGGCGGAGCGGTCAACCTTGGTCGGGTCCTTGCCCGAGAATGCGCCGCCGCCGTGGCGGGAATAGCCGCCGTAGGTATCGACGATGATTTTGCGGCCGGTCAGACCGCTGTCCCCCTGCGGCCCGCCGATGACAAAGCGGCCGGTGGGGTTGACCAGGATGCGGGTGTTCCCGTCGAGCAGGTCGGCCGAAATGATCGGGTGGATCACCTCGCGGATGACGTCCTCGCGAATCTGCTCAAGCGAAACCGTGTCGGAATGCTGGGTTGAGAGAACGACCGTGTCCACCCGAACCGGGCGGTTTTGCTCGTCATACTCGATCGTCACCTGCGTTTTTCCGTCGGGACGCAGATAGGGGAGGGTTCCGTCCTTGCGCACCTCGGTCAGGCGGCGAGCCAGACGGTGCGCCAGCGAGATGGGCAGCGGCATCAGCTCGGGCGTTTCGTTGCAGGCAAAGCCGAACATCATGCCCTGATCCCCCGCGCCGTTCTCCGAAGCGTCGATTCCTTCCTTCGATTCGAGCGAGGCGTCAACACCCATCGCAATATCGCCCGACTGCTCGTCGATCGAGGTGAGCACCGCGCAGGTATTGCCGTCAAAGCCGTATTTTGCCCGGTCGTAGCCGATGTCCAGCACGACCTGTCGAACCAGCTTGGGGATATCGACATAGCAGTTGGTTGAAATCTCTCCCATCACCATCACCATGCCGGTGGTGCAGCAGGTTTCACAGGCGACCCGTCCGGCGGGGTCATGGGTAAGAATTTCATCGAGCACAGCGTCAGAAATCTGGTCACAGATTTTGTCGGGATGTCCTTCGGTGACCGACTCGGATGTAAAGAGATAGTTGGACATATTTTTCCTTCCTTTCTGTTGAGCGGGTGGCGGTGAAAAAC
>CAZVAV010000424.1:0-1917 GCA_964625135.1 uncultured Oscillospiraceae bacterium
AGCGCCAGCAATCCTGCAAAAAGACGTTTCATCAAAATACTCCCTCCTGAGCTTGATCATTGCCCCATGGGCGCGGTATCCCCTTCCGGGAAAGGGGAACAATAAGCTCATTGTACCATATCGTAGCGAAAACGCAAGAAAATCAGGAGAAATTTCAAGTTTATTGACAATTTGGGGTGAAAATAATGCCAAATTCGTAACGCAACGGCCAAAATAATAAAAAAAGGTGCTGCAACCGTTTGGGTTGCAGCACCTTTGGTGACGGGGGAAGAATCAGGCCATCAGCCGATCAAGCTTAAACCCCTTGATTACGTCCTGCTTGAGCGAGAAGCCGTCGGCATCGGCGGCGGCGAGCAGCAGCGCGTCAAACTCATCCTGCTTCATCAGCGGGAGCATCGAGGTCTTGGCGCTCTGGTAGGCACCTTCGTCAGCCATGAGGTCGCGGCGCTCAAAGATGATGCCGTAGTTGTCGTCCTCGTAGGTTTCGGCGGTGTCAAGCGCCGTGCCGCCGAAGATCTGCTCGCGCAGCGCCTCGGGATAGTTGGTGTTCTCGCGGTAGACGGTGGAAATCTGCTCGGCCTCGGTGAGCGGCTCATGGGCGTGAGCGGCCTCGGCTCCGCTGTCAAGGACGGCGTGAAGCGCCTCGTCATTCTCCACGATCAGGCCAAAGAGATTTTCTCCGGCCTTTGCGCGGGAGAAATAGGCTTCGATCTGCTTCTGCTGCTCGGCGGCGCCCGCCTCGTCAAAGCCGGACTGGGTCGCCTGATTATATTTCTTCGAGAGAACCATCATCAGCACCCGGCGGTAATTGTCCTGATAGAACTTCTGATAATCGGCCTCGGTGACGGCGTGCTCGCCGCCCTCGCCGTAATAGGTCGAGAAAAGCTGCTGCGATTTGGCGGCGTTGAGCGCGATCGCCTCGATCGAAGCATAGCCGATGCCGGCCTTCTCCATCCGCTCGCGCTCGCTCTCCCAGGACTGGCGCAGGCTGGCGGTCGCGGCGGCGGCAGCCGTTTCGTCAAGGGTGAGGCCAAGGCGGGTAAACTCGCTCTCGACCCCGGCGAAGGTGCGGGTCAGCTCGGCCGCGCGGTTTGCGACCCAATCGGTCACCTTGACCCCGTCGATCTCCTGCTTGAGGATGTCGGACATCGGGTCGGCCACCTTGTAATAGGCCTCGTTGAGGGCGGTGAGCTGGCAGGAGATATAAACTCCGGCGGGGATTTCGCCGCCGTTATAGGTCGCGGCAATTCGAGTCTTTTCGCCGAGGGTGCATCCCGCAAGCGAGACCACCGCCAGCGCGGCGGCAAGAACCAGCGCCGCGAAGCGTTTGGTATTCATGTTTTGTACTTCCTCCTTAAACATTGGTGAGACGGAGACTATTATACCTCTTCCCAGTGGGAAAGTCCAGAAAAACCTTGAAAAGGCCAGGGTAAAAGGCTCACAGCAGCCCCTCGTCGTAGACAGCGCGAACCCCGCCCACAAATTTGGGACGGGTGCGGGCGCAGAGGATCGGCGCTTCCCCGATGCTGCGCACCGAAAGCCGCACCGGAACGGCGACCGGACGCAGATGCATTCCAATCAGTGTGCCGCCGATGTCGATGCCGGCGGCGGCGCGAATCCGCTCGACGGCCACCGGGTGGGAAAAAGCGGCCCAGGCGGCAGCGGCAAACGAGCCACCCGCCTTGGGCTGCGGCAGCACGTTGACCCGGTCAAGCCGGTAGGCTCTGGCGGCCTCCTCCTCGATGATCAGCGCCCGGTTGAGGTGCTCGCAGCATTGGGCGGCGAGATAGACCCCGCGCTCCTGCAGCGGCGGCAAAATTCCTTTGAGGATGGCTTTGGCGATTTCGGGGCTCGAATGCGAGCCGATGGTTTCTCCGCCGACCTCGCTTGAGGAGCAGCCAACCACAAAAAGCTCTC
>CAZVAV010000425.1:0-1914 GCA_964625135.1 uncultured Oscillospiraceae bacterium
CCCTGCACATGCGGATGCAGACAGCTATTCAATTATGAGCGTTTTGGGCTTTTGTCCCGAGGATCTTAATTTTGTCGCCTTTGAATTGAAATATCCCGAAAGGTATCCGCAATATGTTGAAAAACGCCTGCTTCCCGGAGGACGGGAAATTCTATACTCCTCGGACGCTCATGCGCTTGAAATGCTGGAATATCAGATGTGTGAGCTTTCGGAGGTGAGTGCTCTGAAGAGACTTATAATCACCGATCAAAGTGACTGAAATTATATATTGAAGCTGCTTTGCAGTTTGATTTGAAGGTCGGTTGTTTGACAGGCTGACGGAGGGTCACCCGCTATGCGGGTGACCCTCCGTTTATTGATCCGTAGCTTATTTGCCGATGATTGCCTTGACCTCGTCGGAATCCACGTTGGCTTGGTCAACGACCATGACGCCGGTGTCGACGACCTTCTCGGTCACGGTGCCGCCGTTGGCCAGATCCAGGGCCTGCTTTACGCCGTCATAGCCCATGAAGTACTGGCGCTGCAGGATGGTGGCGACGGTGAAGTCGGGGTTGCGGACGATGTTCTCCATCTCGGTGGAGAAGTCAAAGCCGACCATTACGATGTCGGTACGCTTGGACTCCTCAAGGGCCTTAACAAAGCCCACGGCGGAGCCGTTGTTGGGGGCGAAAAGTCCAATTAGGTTGGCGTTGCCGGTGATGAAGTCCTGACCAAAGGCAAGGGCCTTCTGAGAATCGCCGTCGTTGACCTTAACCTGGTCCCACAGGACGGTCCAAGCCTTGGGGGCGTTGGCATCCCAATACTCCTTGAAGCCGGCGTTGCGGTCGATGATAGCCTGGGAGCCGGTGGAGGCGATGGTGATGGCGATGACGCCTTCCTTATCCTCGGGCACACCCTTTTCCTTCAGCTTTGCAATCATTGTCTCGGCGGCAAGACGACCGGCGGCGATATTGTCGGTAAGGAAAGCGGCGTCGTAGTCCTCGGAGTCGATGGAGGAGTCGATGAGAACCATGGGGATGCCGGCCTTAACCTGCTCGGAGATAGGCGCGACCATGGCCTTGCGGTCAAGGGGTGCGATGACGATACCATCGGCCTGGGCGGACACGGCGTCCTGAATCAGTGCGACCTGCTTTTCAATGTCAGACTCGGCGGCGGTGCCGAGGATTACCACGTCACAGCCCAGGTCATCGCCGGCCTTCTTGGCACCGGCTTCGACAATGGACCAGTACTGATTGCCCAGCACCTTCACCAGAACGTAGATGGTTTTTCGCTCGGCACCGGAGAGAGTGTCAGAGTTCTCGGGGTCAACGGGATCGGGGGTGGGAGTGCTGCAAGCGACCAGGCACAGAGACATAGCCAGCGCGAGAGCAAGAGCTAACAGTTTTTTCATGTTTTATTCCTCCTATTATTTGGTTATAGTGTGCCGGTTCGATGTAAAGAACCGGTTAACCAACTGCTGGATGGGGCTTGGACCGGAAATGCCGTTTTTCTTGTGCTTCCGCATCTGGTTTGCCACGGCGATAACAAGGATTAGGCCGATGATGAACTGCTGCCAGTAGGAGTTGACGCCGACGAGGTTCAATCCGTTGCGGATGACGCCCATCATGAGAGCGCCAATGATGGTGTTAAGGATGTTGCCCTCGCCGCCGGTGATGGCGATGCCGCCCAGTACAGCCGCCGCGATAGCCTCCATCTCGTAGCCGTTGCCAGCCATAGGCTGGGCGGAGCACATGCGGGAAGCGACCAGGATGCCGCAAATAGCGGCAGAGAAGCCAGACATACAGTAGGCAAACATGCGGGTGCCCACAGCATTGATTCCGGAGAGCTTGGCAGCCTCAAGGTTAGAGCCGCAGGCGTAGAGTTGACGACCGATGCGCGTCTTGGCTAGGACAATGCCCAGGATAAGGGCGTAGA
>CAZVAV010000426.1:0-1874 GCA_964625135.1 uncultured Oscillospiraceae bacterium
CCTCCAATTTCACGGTATGGCTTTCATCTTAACAGAAGGGGACGGGGGCGGTCAAGTGACCGTCCCCGTCCCGCAGCATTTTTAATGGTATAGCTTATCCTCGCCGAGAAAGGCGTAGCCCTCCTTCGAGAGGGAGCCGATCACAGCGATTGCCTTTTCCGGGTCATCCACCCGGAGGATGACGTGGGCGTCGTCGCTCGAATGGCTGATAAAGGCGTAGCAGTATTCCACCGAAACGCCGGCGTCCTTGAGTGAGCCAAGCGCCCCGCAAAGCCCGCCCGGTACGTCGGGCAGACGCACGCCGATGACATTGGTGATGCTGACGGTCATGCCCGCGCCACGCAGAACGGCCTTGGCCTTGTCGGGATCGTCGACAATGAGGCGGAGAATTCCAAAATCGGTGGTATCGGCGATGGTCAGCGCCCGGATGTCCACCCCCGCGTCCCGGAGCACGCCGGTAATCTCAAATAATCTGCCGGGGCGATTTTCCACAAAGACTGAAATCTGCTTGATCAACATAAAAATCCCTCCTCATGTTTGGGTCGAAGCTTAATTATTGCTCCGGCTGGTTGCGCAGATCGATCACCCGCTTGGCCTTGCCCTGAAACCGTTCGATGGTGTTGGGGTTGACCAGCGTCACCGCGCAGTCGAGGCCGAGCACCGTCTTAAGACGCGCGCGGATGTCGTTGCGCAGCGCCTGGAGCTGACGGAAATCCTCCAGCAGGGTGCCGTCGATCAGTTCAATCTGTACCTCCAGTGTATCAAGAAAATTCTTGCGGCGCAAGACCAAAAGGTAATGCGGCCCAACCTGATCGACACCGAGCAGAACACTCTCGATCTGGGACGGGAAAACGTTGACCCCCTTGATGATCATCATGTCGTCGCTGCGTCCCTGCACCTTCTCCATTCGGATGTGGGTGCGGCCGCAGGCGCAGGGGGAGGAGTCGAGACGGGTGATGTCGCCGGTGCGGTAGCGCAGCAGCGGCAGCGCTTCCTTGAAGAGGGGTGTGATGACCAGCTCGCCGGTCGCCCCCTCGGGCAGCACCTCGCCGGTCTCGGGATCGATGATCTCGGGGATAAAATGATCCTCCCAGATATGTAAGCCGCAGCGGTGCTCACACTCGCCCGAAACGCCGGGGCCGGTCAGCTCGCTCATTCCGTAGTTATCAGTGGCAATAATGCCAAAGTTCTCTTCGATTTTTTGGCGCATTTCGGGGGTGCAGCCCTCGGCGCCAAAAAAACCGATCCGCAGCTTGAGATTGTCAATGATGCCCTTTTGGGCGGCGACCTCGCTGAGATAAAGGGCGTAGGAGGGGGTTGCGATCAGCACCGTGACCCCGAGATCCTGCATCAGCATCAGCTGCTTTTCGGTATTGCCGGCCGACATCGGGATAACGGCGCAGCCGAGCTTTTCCAGCCCCTGATGCAGCCCCAGCGCGCCGGTAAAAAGGCCGTAGCCAAAGGCAACCTGCGCCACATCGTCGGGGGTGGCGCCGCCCGCGCAGATGACGCGGGTCACGCAATCGCTCCAGATATCAAGGTCGTGGCGGGTGTAGGCGACCATCGTCGGTTTTCCCGTGGTGCCGGACGAGCCATGGACTCGCACGACGTCGCGCATCGGACAGGCGAGAAGCTTGAAGGGGTAATTTTCCCGCAGTGCAGCCTTTTTGGTCATCGGCAGCTTTTTCAGGTCGTCAAGGGTTTTGATATCCTCGGGAAGGATGCCCTGCTCCTCAAAGAGCTTCTGGTAATAAGGCACGTTATGATAGCAGCGCGCCACCGTCTCCTTGAGTTTTTCCAGCTGGAGATCGGCGAGCTGGTCTCTGCTCATCGTCTCGAGTTCCTTTTGCCAGAACATTTTGCACACGCTCCCT
>CAZVAV010000427.1:0-1873 GCA_964625135.1 uncultured Oscillospiraceae bacterium
ATTCGGTCACCATCCCCATAATCTCGGCAGTGGTCTTGGTATCCAGATTGCCGGTTGGCTCGTCCGCGAAGATAATTCTGGGATTGGCAACGAACGCACGGGCGATTCCGGCGCGCTGCTGCTGCCCGCCCGACATCTGGCCGGGATAATGGTCGAGCCGGTGCGAAAGCCCCACCCTTCGGAGCACCTCGGCAGCCCGCTGGGTTCGCTCGGCGAGCGGCACCCCGCGAAACATCAGCGGCAGCGCCACATTTTCGGTGGCGGTCAGCGTGGGCAGCAGGTTGTAGGACTGGAAGATAAAGCCGAGGTACTGCTGCCGAAAGGCGGCCAGCTCCTCCTCATCGAGCCGAGAAATCGGCACCCCACCGATCAGCACCTCACCTGCGGTGGGGCGCTCCATCCCGGCAAGCTGGTTTAGCAGGGTGCTTTTGCCCGAGCCGGAGGTGCCAAAGATGCAGCAGATTTCTCCGCTCTCAATGGCGAGATCGATGTGATCAAGCGCCACCACCTCTTCCTCGCCCAGACGATATACTTTACGCAGTCCGCGTACCAAAATGGCGGGACAGGGTCGTTGCCCTTGCATCGCGATCATCCTTTCCGTAGTCGTAGTCGATACCTTGATCATACCGGACAAATCTTAAAGGATGCCCTGCAAAATTTCTTAAGGATTCTAAAGATTGGGAAAAAGGCTGGAACAGCCCCGTCTTCCCCGCTATAATAGGGGAGACGAAAGGAGGCGGATGAATGGAACAAGGACAGACCATCCTCTTTGCGGACGACGACGCCGGAATCAGGGAGGTGGTGCGCATTCTGTTGGAGAGCGAGGGATATCGGGTGGTCGAGGCGCAAAACGGCGACGAGGCCGTGGAAAGGGCCGATTCCTCGATCGATCTGATTATTCTGGATGTCATGATGCCGGGGCGCTCCGGCTATTCGGCCTGTGCCGAAATCCGCAAAAAAACCACCGCGCCCATCCTGTTTCTGACCGCCCGCTCGCAGGACTCGGATAAGACGATGGGATTTTCAGCCGGAGGTGACGACTACCTCTCCAAGCCCTTTTCCTATGCCGAGCTCAAGGATCGGGTCAAGGCAATGCTGCGGCGCTACTGTGTCTATCAGGGGAAGGGCGCACCGCGCCAAAACCGGTCGGAAGCCATTCGGATCAGCGATCTGACCATCGACCCCGAGCGAAATGAGGTCACAAAAAACGGTGAGGAGATTCTCCTCACCGACCTCGAATACCGGATTCTATTGTTGCTCGCGCAAAATCGCGGCAGAACCTATTCGATTCAAACCCTCTATGAGCGGGTTTGGGACGAGCCCTGGTTCTATACGGCCAACAATACCGTCATGGTGCATATCCGCAACCTGCGCCGCAAGCTGGAGGAGGACCCCCGCAATCCAAAGCTGGTCAAAAACATCTGGGGAAAGGGGTACCGCATTGATTAAACCACGCTTATCGCTCAGCCGTCTCGGACTTGAGCTGCTGGCAGCGACCGTTCTTTCGTTGGCCAGTGCGGCGCTGCTCTTCTACGGCTTGCATACCGCCGCGTTTGCGGCTCTGGATCGCATGGTGGAAAGCCCCGAATTCAACACCCGGCTTGAGACCGCCACGATCGCCAAGCTTCAGCGCTATCTCGACGAAAACGAGATTTCCATGTCCGACCGCACGGCTCTTGATCGCTGGGCCAACGAGGAAAAGGATGTGATCCTCTTTCTCTTTCAGGGAGGTCGGGCGTTTTACAGCTCGGTGGATTACTATCCCGTTGATTTTTCCGAGGAAGAAGCGGGAGAGAGCTT
Organism: uncultured Oscillospiraceae bacterium; assembly: GCA_964625135.1. Lineage (GTDB taxonomy): Bacteria > Bacillota > Clostridia > Oscillospirales > Ruminococcaceae > Yanshouia. Next base: position 1,801 of record CAZVAV010000427.1, read on the forward strand.
TGGGCAGGACTTCAATGCCGCGTTTTATCCCGTCACCTTCTCGGAGGGCTCTGTGCAGGCGATGATCAGCTGC
>CAZVAV010000428.1:0-1865 GCA_964625135.1 uncultured Oscillospiraceae bacterium
AAATCACCTTGGCCACAAGGTTCGTCGCAATGATCAAAAGAGACAATGCGAAAATCTCATCGAACTTCGCCATATACTGCAATTCCTTGATCTTCGTCGTAATGACCATCGTTCGTGCGCCCGTCAGGAAGATCACCGCGCTGACCGTTACCATGGCGTTGATGAAATAGTAGCTGAATACTTCAAAAATGGTGGGACCCGCGTTGGGCGTCACCACGCGCACGATGGTTTTCAGCCAGCTGTCCCCCATCAACATAGCTGTGGTTTCCCAGGAGCTGTTCATCTTCGATAGAGAATTCTTCATCATCAAGTACGGTGTGGAGAAAAAGTGTACGATGTTACAGATGATGAGAATTGCAAACGTATTGTGCAGTTCCGTTCCCGAAAATGCGAACAGGAACGCGATTCCCAGAACCATGCCGGGAATTGTATTGATGACCAACGCGATGGCGTCGATTACTCCCTTAAAGCGTTCATGGAGATTGCTCCTGGTAGTCACCGCCGCCGCCACAGCCGCAGTCACCGCCGCCCTCACAGCCACAGTCACCGCCGCCCTGCTGCTGATAGAGCTTTTCGGAAACCTTGTAGAAGGACTGTGTCAGCGCCTCGGTTGCCGCCTTTATAGAATCAGTGTCCGTTCCAGAAAGTGCGGTTTTAAGGGAAGCAAGCTTGCTCTCAATATCGGATTTGTCGGCAGAATCAATCTTGTCACCCATCTCACTGAGTGTCTTTTCGGTTTCATAGACCATCTGATCACCGTGGTTGCGAGTGTCAATTTCCTCTTTGCGCTTTGCATCCTCTGCCGCAAACTGCTCAGCTTCCTTAACAGCCTTTTCAATATCGTCCTTTGAGAGATTTGAGGAGGCGGTTATCGTGATATGCTGCTCCTTGCCGTTGCCCATATCCTTGGCGCTTACGTTGACAATGCCGTTTGCATCGATGTCAAAGGTGACCTCTATCTGAGGAATTCCTCGACGTGCCGGAGCAATGCCTACCAGCTGGAAGCGACCCAAGCTCTTGTTGTACTGTGACATTTCACGCTCGCCCTGAAGAACATTTATCTCAACGCTGGTCTGATTGTCCGCGGCGGTAGAGAAAATCTGACTTTTTTTCGTGGGGATTGTAGTGTTGCGCTCAATCAGACGAGTGCAAACACCGCCAAGGGTTTCAATGCCCAGCGACAGGGGGGTAACGTCCAGAAGGAGAATTCCCTCAACATCGCCGCCGAGAACGCCGCCCTGAATAGCTGCACCCATGGCAACACATTCGTCGGGGTTAATGCCCTTAAAGCCGTCCTTGCCCGTTATGGCTTTAACCGCATCCTGAACCGCGGGAATTCGAGAGGAGCCGCCTACCAAAAGCACCTTTGACAGCTCTCCGGCGGATAGTCCGGAGTCTGACAGGGCTTGACGAACGGGACCTGTGGTTCTTTCCACAAGATGATTTGTCAGCTCATTAAATTTCGCACGTGAAAGAGTCATATCCAAATGCTTAGGACCGGTTGCATCGGCGGTTATATAGGGGAGATTGATGTTGGAGGTCGTGACACCGGAAAGCTCAATCTTTGCCTTTTCTGCTGCCTCACGCAGTCTCTGCATGGCAACACGGTCGCCGGAGAGGTCAACGCCCTCGGACTTTTTGAATTCCTCAACCAGATATTTCGTAACACATTCGTCAAAATCGTCGCCGCCCAAGCGGTTGTTGCCGGCGGTCGCAAGCACTTCTATAACGCCGTCGCCAATTTCCAGCACACTGACGTCGAAGGTGCCGCCGCCCAAGTCATAAACCATGATTTTTTGGTCGGTTTCCTTGTCAATGCCATAGGCAAGAGCTGCTGCCGTAGGCTCGATTATAATACGCTTTAC
>CAZVAV010000429.1:0-1858 GCA_964625135.1 uncultured Oscillospiraceae bacterium
AATGGTTTCATTCGGTTTCCTCCCCCGCCCGCAGCAACAGGTCACGAACCAGCGCAAGGCGTTCCTCCCCCATCGGGCTGTTATTTTGCAGCTCATAAAATTCCGCGAAAAGAGACAGCGGGTCGCGGTTTTCACTCTCGTGAACCGGCTCAAACGTCCCCACCGCGCGGGTACGGGCGTTGTCGTATTCAAGCCGCATCAGATTCGGATAGACCGTGCGCAGCCGCCCGATCGCATCGGTCGGCTCCTCCTCGTCGGTCAGAATGACGCGCAGATAATCCTCCTGATTTCCCATCGCCGTCACCTCGGGGGAGAGAAGCGCCGAAAGCGGCCCCTTGATCTCCCGCAGGTCACGGGTGGGAGCAAGCGGCAACAGCTCGACGGACACCTCCCCCTTTGACCCGAGCGTCACGAGAGCGGCGGATTTTTTCTGCCGCAGCTCGGAAAACGAGTAGCGAAGCGGAGACCCGGCATAACGGACGCTCTCCCGTCCGATTTGCTGCGCTCCGTGCAGATGGCCGAGCGCGACATAGTCAAAGCCTTCAAAGGCCGAAGCATCCACCTGATCCACCCCGCCCACGCTCGGCAGCTCGGATTCGCTGCGCTGCGGCTCGTCCGTCCCAGCGATGACAAACTGATGGGCGATTAAAACATTCCTTTCGGCCGGATTCATCGCGGCGGTGGAAAGAGCGGCGCGCACCGCGTCGTCATAGCTTACAATTTCCTGTTCGGGAAAATACCGCCGCACATCGGCCGGGCGCACAAAGGGCAGCAGCCAGAAAAAGACCAGCCCACCTTCATCCTCGAGAACGACCGGACGTAGCTCACCGCCAAAGCCGCCCGCGAGAAAAATTCTCCGCTGCCCGAAAATCCGCCCGCCAAAGGAGAGCCGTTCGGGGGAATCGTGATTTCCGCTGACAATCAGGCAGGGAATCGACCGGTCGCAGACCCCGGTGAGAAAATCGTCGAACAGCGCCACCGCCTCGGTCGACGGGACGCTGCGGTCGTAAACATCCCCCGCGATCAACAGCGCGTCGGGACGGCGGCTGTCGCAGAGGGAGAGAATCAGGTTGAGAATTTCACGCTGATCCTCCAGCATGCTGATTTCGTTCACCCGCTTTCCCAGATGCAGGTCGGATAGATGCAAAAGCTTCATGTAGGTTCCTCCGTGGAAGTCAAAATGTCCGAGCCGGAAAACGCAGCTTACCAAACAGGCTTTTCCCCATTATAAAGGATTTTGACCAATTTTCCCAGCCCCATCTTTCAACGCTGCGGAGAATAAAAGTTGAAAACTGACATAACCGTCCAAAAAAGAAAGCGTTTCGCCGCAACAAAGTTCTCCTTGGTTCAAAACGCCGCTCCTCGCCCTTGCGCTTTTGGCCTTTACGCGGCATGATAGAATGAATGATTTTGACAATTTATTGTTTTTGTCAAAGATTTTAGGAGGAGCTCCCGATGAAACAAAGAAGCATTCCCATCTGCATTATTCTGAGCATTGTGACCTGCGGCATCTACTCGCTTTACTGGTTTATCACCCTCACTGACGACTCAAACTTCCTCTCCAGACAGCCCAATCCGGTTTCGGGCGGCCTTGCATTGGTTTTCACCATCATCACCTGCAACATCTACGGCATCTACTGGGCCTACAAGATGGGCGAGCGGCTTGATCAGGCTTATGCGCAGCGGGGAATGCCCACCCAGAATCAGGCGATTCTCTATCTGATCCTTGAGCTTGTTTTCCCAATCGTCGGCTGGGCGCTGATGCAGAACGCCATCAACGCGATGATTCCCCCCGAGGGAACGGTCGCCTAAGCATATCGCTTTTTGTACCCAAAAGGGCGCGCCGCAGAATTTCTTT
>CAZVAV010000430.1:0-1850 GCA_964625135.1 uncultured Oscillospiraceae bacterium
CTGGTCGAGATCAGCTCCCATGTCGGGGAGCCCAAGGAAGCGATCGACCGCAAAATCGTGGTCAAAAAGGGCGGGGCGGGAAGCACGGTGGAGCTTATGACCTGAACCCAAAAAATCGGAAGCGCGTTTCGCGCTTCCGATTTTTTTGATCTAGTCGTCATTTTCCGGCTGAGGCTCCGGCTCATCGAATGCCTGCTCCTCGTTTGGGGCGGCTTCGGAGGAAGAGGAGCCGCTATCCAGAATCGGGGGATGGGCGAGCCACCATTCATACTGCGCCTTTTTCTGTGCCTGCCAGACACGCTGCTGCACCTCGTCGGACGCTTCGTAGAATTCAGGCACAAAGCTGCCGGAGAAGAAGGCTTCGATAATCCGTGCGGCCTCCTCGGGATCGGGCATCATCATGCTGCGGCCGTCGTCGGTCAGCTTAACCCCATACATTCCCTCGATCGGCATGGTCATCTGATCGAGCTGTACGCCCAGAAAGCCCGGTGCGCGATAGAGCAGCGCCATCATTTCGTTTTTGGTAAAGTTGGTCTGCACCAGAGGCAGCGCCACATTGAGCAGATTGTCCAGCTGGCCGATGTCCAGCTCCTTGGTCTGATTGATGGCAGCCTGCAAAACATTTCGCTGCCGCTGTACCCGCTCAAAATCGCTGTCGATAAACCGCTGCCGGGCATAGGCAATCGCGTCGAAGCCCTCGAGGTGGTTGAGCCCCGGCTCAACATGGTTTCGTCCCACCGCGTTGCTGCGCACCTCGCCGTTGAGAGCAGACGCTTCGATCTCGGTCAGCTCGATGTCCACCCCGCCGATGGTGTCGATCAGCTCGGAGGCCGCGCCGACGTTGACCCGGACATATCGCCGTACATTGGTGCCAAACAGCGAATTGACGGCTTTGAGCATTGCGTCCGCCCCGCCGTAGGCAAAGGCGTGGGTCAGCCAGTCCTCGCCGCCCGGCGCGTTTTCAACCGGAACCCCCAACGCACGCTCAAGGCTGATCAGCTGGGCGGAATGCTCTTCAAAGTTGAGATGCAGCAGCATGCAGGCATCCGCCCGTGCAAGCTCCTGCAAAGAAGGATCAAAATCACCGATGCCGCCCCCCTCGCTCCGCTCATCGGTACCAAGCAGAAGGACGTTAAGCTCCTTGAGGGCGGAAAAGCCGGTGCCGAAATCGGTGTCGGCAGGGTCAGGATTTGCAAAGTGAATTCGATCGAGCTTTGCGTCGAGATAGCAATAAGCGGTGACCGCAAGTCCGATGACCAGCAGCAGCACGAATAAAAATAGTTTCCAGACAAGCCGCAGCTGCTTCCATTTTTCTGTGAGCTTCACAGAAGATCGCACCTTCCCTTTTGCAAGTACGGACTGTCGAAAAAGCGCAAAGTCCGACCTTAAATTTGTATCTTATGTATCATACACGCAGAAGAGGAGAAAAACAAGGCGGCAGGGCTTAATTTTCATGAAATTTTTTTGCAAAAGGAAAAGCACCGGCCCCCAAACGTTTGGCGGCAGGTGCTCGGCGGCAGTATTTAGGCCGCCGCTCCGGTAGAAGCGTTGGCCGTGCTCGGAAAAGCAAGCACCGTCCCGGTGGCAGGGAGAATTTCAATCCGTCCCTGTCCATAGGGATCACTGTATTGTTGGCCGACCGCCGCGCCGGGCTGGCTGGCGATATAGCGGATCAGCGCCTGATTGTCCAGCATCGTTTCATCCAGCAGCAGTTTGCAGTCCGCGAACATGGTAAAGCCGTCGCCGCCGCTCTTGAGCATATAGTTGTGCGAAGCAAGGGAATAGGTTTTGGCGGGGTCAAGCGGTGCGCCGTTGACCTCGGCCTCCTGGACCCGGTAGGGGGCGTGGAC
>CAZVAV010000431.1:0-1847 GCA_964625135.1 uncultured Oscillospiraceae bacterium
CTCCCTGGGTATTGATCATCGAAAAGGGGCCGATTCCAAAAACCCCAAGCAGCCGGTTGATGATGCCGGTGTTCTCCAAAAGGGTCATCCACGCATAGGTGCGAAGCAAAAAATTAATCCACATCGGCAGCATCACCAGCAGAAGATAGGTTCTTTGCTTTCGCTCCGGCGCACGGGAAATGATATACGAAAGCGGATAAGCGATCAGCAGGCAGAAGCTCGTTGCGATCAGCGCCAGCCAGATCGAGCGGAAGATGACCGCGACATAATCGCGCACCGCCGAGATGTTCGCCATCGTAAAGGCGCCCGTCTCGTCGGTGAAGGCGAAGTAGGTAACCAAAAGCAGCGGAATGACGGTAAAAACCACCATCCAGATCAGGTAAGGAAAGGACGCGATCCGGTTATTCTTCATCGCTCTCGACCTCCGCGGCCTCCTCCTCGCGATCCATAATATGGATGTCGTCGGGGGTAAGCTTCATGCCGATAAAGGTGCCCGGCTCGCAGTAATCGGTCGAGTGGATGATCCAATGATGGCCGCAGCCCTCGACAGAGATCTCATAATGAACGCCCTTGAAGACGACCGATTCGACCACACCGCTCCACATCCCCTCTTGGGCGGGGACGATGTCGATATCCTCGGGCCGGATGACCACGTCAACCAGCTGGTCGGGATTAAAGCCAAAATCGACGCAGTCAAAGCCGCGTCCGGCAAACTCGACATAGTAGTCGCGGCGCATTACGCCTTCCACGATATTGCTTTCTCCGATAAAATCGGCGACAAAGGCATTGATCGGCTCGTTATAGATGTCCTGCGGCGTGCCGATCTGCAGGATATTGCCCCCCTGCATGACCACCACCCGGTCGGACATGGTCAACGCTTCCTCCTGATCGTGGGTGACATAGACAAAGGTAATGCCGGTTGACTGCTGAATTCGCTTGAGCTCAGTCTGCATCTCCTTGCGGAGCTTGAGGTCGAGCGCGCCGAGCGGCTCGTCGAGCAGCAGAACCCGCGGATGACAGACCAGCGCCCGCGCAATGGCGACCCGCTGCTGCTGCCCGCCCGAAAGCTGGTTGATGTTGCGGCGCTCAAATCCCTTGAGGCCAACCAGCTCGAGCATTTCCTTGACCATCGCCCGGCGTTCGGCTTCGGGAATCTTGACCAGATTGGCGGACCCCTCCGACTCGGGCACTCGCTTGATCTTGAGGCCAAACTCTACATTTTCAAAGACATTGAGGTGGGGAAAAAGCGCATAGCGCTGAAACACCGTATTGACCTGACGCTTGTAAGGCGGCACCTCGTTAATCCGAGCGCCGTCAAAAAAAATATCACCCGAGGTAGCCTCGACGAATCCGCCGATAATCCTCAGGGTCGTGGTTTTGCCACAGCCCGAGGGGCCCAACAGTGTGATAAACTCCTTGTCGTGAATTTCAAGGTTGATCGAATTGAGTACCCGCTCCCCGTCAAAATCCACGGCGATGTCCCGAAGGACGATTAAATTTTCCATGAGACGCATCCCCCTTTGCGGTATTAAGTCCTGTGGCGGCTGCATACCGCCATTACGACCCACAGCCCTTTTGATACCGCTACCCGCAAAAGGTTTTTTCCTATCCCGTTTTCCCTACCGGGATGTTAGTCGGTACATACGTCACTGTGTTGATCTTTGCCCAGATGCCAGACACAGCTATTACTATATCACATCATAGGTATTTGTCAATCGTTTCGCTAAATTTCTGAAAATTCCGCGGAATTCCACAGATTTTTGCCGGTTATCTCAGGGATTTCCCGCGTCACTGCAAGAATTCTCCCGATCGCTTCGTTCCTCTGCCTTATCCTCTCTCTAAAACGG
>CAZVAV010000432.1:0-1846 GCA_964625135.1 uncultured Oscillospiraceae bacterium
CAGACGGTCTGCTTGATGTAGTCCCGGGTGTCCTGCTCAAAGTTGGTGCTGTGGGTTTGGCAGGGAGCTCCCGTCTTATTTTCACTGTAGCGCATCGCGGAATTTCTCAGCCCGTCCACGACAACCAAATAATCGTAATCACTTTGGATGATGGCATCCATCATCGTTTGCATGATCTTCTCGTTGGTAATGTCCTGCGAATAAAGAAATGCGACAATGTCGTTGTTGTCGGGATTTTTCATCGTATGAGCCGTCAGGGTTGTCCAGTAATACTTTCGCTCAATTTCTCTTGCCAGCTCCATCGTGATCACGGTTTGACCGTTTGCAAAGGCCTTGATTAAGGCGCTGCGATTAAATACAGCGGCACAGTCCTGTACACTCTGCTCGGTAATCAGCTGCGCATAGATGGTATCCATATAATCCTGCGCTGTTTTGGCTTGCCGCATTTTTTGCGTGATCTCATCAAATTTGCTTTTGCCGTCTATGATGGCATTCTGCGTCAGATTAAGATGGAGGGATACCATCGTGGCATTCTGCATCGCCATGCGGTAGGCGACCTCGTCGCGATATTGCTTTTCGGCGTTCTTCTCTCTGGTTACATCGCGTCCCACGCCAAAATACTTGACCGTGACGCCCATATCATCGCAGATTGCGGTGTAGGTGACCCTTTCGCACCAGAAACCAAGCTCATTGTTGGTTCGATACCAGAGATCCGCCGTGACCTCCTTTTCGCCGCGCTTGAGCTTGTCAAATACGGCAAGGTACTGCGCGACGCTGTCCTCCCGGACATAGCCGTGCTCGAGTGTGGACTGAATATAATTGGGAACGACATGAAAGCCCTTTTTCAGCCGAGGGGAGTTGGAGAACAGGGTCACGGTATCGGTTTGAAGGTCATACTCCCAAATATTGATCCCGGAGGCCTTGACCGCCGCCTCATAGCGAAGCTCACTTGTGAGCAGGGCTTGTTCCAGTTGCTTTTGTGCCGTGATATCCGTATAATAGGCAAAAACAAGCTCCTCGCCGTTTTCATCAAGGATGTGCTGGGAGCGCTGGTTGACCCAAATGTAGCTGCCGTCCTTCCTGATGGCGCGATAGGCGATTTCATAGGCATCCAGCTTTCCGTTTCGGGCGGATGCTTCCGCCTTGACGCGCGCCAAATCCTCGGCGTATACATAGTTCCAAGCTGAATCGTTCAGCCGGGTTAACAGCTCCTCCTTGCTGTCGTATCCGAGCATGGAAATCAGCATATTGTTGAGAAAAACAATGTGGTAGTGGGGATAGGCGGTTGCCAGAGCAAATCCGCTGGGAAGAGCCTTGTTCATCAGATTGTCCCGGATTTCCGCGATCTTTTCTTTTGAAAAATCAAGAGGAAAAAACGCATCCTCTTTCTGCATTGAGGCAGGCAGGGAGAAATGTAAGGAACAAATTATGTATTGCTGCTCTTCTAAGACGCAGGTAGCCGAAACACGGCAGTGCAGCAGGACAGGGCTGCTGCCGTGGGTGGCGGTCATCGTTCCGAATACAGTTGCGGTTTGGCTGTTTGGTGTCTTTTCGGTTAATTCGTCAAATGAAAGCGTATACTGTCCGCCGGTTCGTTCGATTTCGTCCTCCAGCAGCCGCCTGGCGTCTGCATGGCATGCTGCAACCTCGGATGCCCCGGTTCCGAACCAGTCTACATCCTGCGCAAGACAGGCCAATGCCTTCTCGACATTTCTGTTGACGAGGTGCTCCGTTGCAAAAGAAATCAATACGTTTTTTGCCGAGCTTGTATTCAAATCGGTTTCCCTCCTTGGTCATCCTCAGGAAAAAGCGCAATCATTCAGGGTGGCTCTCCCGAAACAATACC
>CAZVAV010000433.1:0-1832 GCA_964625135.1 uncultured Oscillospiraceae bacterium
TGTTTGCATGAAGCTTTCCCCCGCTGAGCTCGCCCGGGTCGACGGCTATCTCAACAGCCGCCGGGACGAGCTGGTTTCCACCCTCTGCCGCCTTGTCGCGATGCCGAGCGTCAGCCATGAAACCGGCGACCCCGCCTGCCCCTTCGGACCCGAATGCCTTGCCGCCCTGCTGGAGATGCAGAAAATTTGCGCCGAAAACGGGCTGGTGATGGTCAACCACGAGAACTACTGCGGCAGCGTCCGCTACGGGGACGGGGAAGAGGAGCTGGGCGTCTTTGCGCATCTCGACGTTGTCCCGGCCGGAGCAGGCTGGAGCAGCGATCCCTATCAGCCGGTGGTTGAAAACGGCTTTGTCCGGGGAAGAGGCGCGATCGACAACAAGGCAGGCGCGGTGGTCGGGCTTTATGCCGTCCTTTGCCTGCGTGCGCTGGGAATCAAATTAAACCACGCGGTGCGGCTGTTTTACGGGTGCAGCGAGGAGGATTTGATGACCGATATCCTCTACTACGGCGAGACGGTGGGCTGGCCGGCCTTTTCGCTGGTGCCCGACGGAGTTTTTCCCGCCGCCTTCGCGGAAAAGGGCATCTGTGCCGGAAGCCTTTGCTCCGGGCCGATTGCCCACGAAATCCGCTCGCTCAAGGCGGGCACCGTCACCAACGCGGTGGCGGGGGACTGCACGCTGACCCTCGCGCCCGAGCATTACACGGCGCTCTCTGCCCATCAGACCGACCGGGTCAAGGTGACGCTGGAAAACGGCGGCACGGTGGTGACGGCAACCGGCCTCGCGGCTCACGCGTCGATGCCCCACCAGTCGATCAACGCGATTGCGCTCGCCTTTGATCTGCTGCTCGCCGCGGATATCCTCAAGGGGGAGGAGAAAGCGGTCGTCGCCTTCTGGGCAAAAAGCCTGCACGATTTTTCCGGCGCGGCGCTGGGCATCGCGCTTGACCGGGGCGAATACGGCGAGCTGACCATCATCGGCGGCACCGCCGCGCTAACCGACGGGTGCTTTCAATTTGGCTTTAACTGCCGCTATCCCGCCGGGGACAGCTGTGACCGGATTGTCCCGCTGCTGCAAGCCGTCTGTGAGCGGCATCAGCTCACGCTCTCGGTCGAGGAGGCGGTCGACGGCTTCTGCATGAGCCCCGATCACCCTGTGGTTCGCGCGATGACCGCGATTTCCAACGAGCTGACCGGCGAGGAGCGAAAGCCCTATCTGATGAGCGGCGCTACCTACTCCCGCAGCATCAAAAACGCCATTCCGTTCGGCCCCGAGATGGATTCAACCGCACCGGCCTTCCCGGTCGGGGTGGGCGGCATCCATCAGATTGACGAATCGATGTCGATTGACGAGCTGGTCAACGCGGCAAAAATCTATGTTGCCGCTCTGGTCGAGCTCGACGCCATGGTGTAATTCTATTACAGCATGAAAAAATAAAAATAAGAAAATAGGAGAGAAGTATCATGAAACAGATTATCGCAACCAGCACGGCTCCCGGCGCAATCGGCCCCTACTCGCAGGCGGTCAAGGCGGGCAATTTCCTCTATATTTCGGGGCAGATCCCGATCGACCCCGCCACCGGCGAGTTTGCGGGAAGCGACATCGTCACCCAGACCCGCCAGTCGCTCCAAAACATCGGTGAAATCCTCAAGGCCGCGGGCATGGGCTACGGCGATGTGATCAAGACCACCGTTCTGCTCCAGAGCATCGGCGATTTTGCCGCGATGAACGCCGAGTATGCCAAGGTCTTTACCGCCGACTGCCCCGCGCGCGCCGCCTTTGAAGTCGCCGCGCTGCCCAAGGGCGCGCTGGTTGAAATCGAAGCAGTGGC
>CAZVAV010000434.1:0-1831 GCA_964625135.1 uncultured Oscillospiraceae bacterium
TGCCTGTCTGGTCAGATTTTCCAAATCCATGTTCATGCTCCATTCCGCCGCTTTGCGTCGGCACGAAATAATAAGGAACAAATTCCCTTGTCACGCAAAGCATGGATGACAAGGGCATGAGGGCACATAAGAGATTGTTTGATCGGGCGAGGGGGTGTGATCACCGAAACTGCTCGACATACCGCCGGTACTCCTCTCGGGTGAATACCGGCGTATAGCGCCCGATGACTTCCCTCGCTAGCGCCGCGTCCCCGCAAAGCAGATGGTATGCGGTCAGCGCCATCATCTCGGCGGGCATGACCAGTGCGCGGTCGGGATCGGTCACCCGAAAATCGCGGCTGTGCAGGCTCCCCGCCGTGCCGCCGTGGGTAAAATTGATCACCGGCAGCACCTGAGAGAGGTCGCCCACGTCGGTCGAGGCAAAGTTCTGCACCGTCGGGTCAACCTCTCCGATGCTAAGGCTGTCGCCTCTGGCCTCGGCAATCGTGGCGGCGGCGAGCCGCTGAGCCTGCTCGGCGGGGATAAACGGCCCGGGCAGATAGCCCTGCCAGGTTTCGGTCACCGCCTTTGCTCCGACCGCCCAGGCCGTGCCCTCGAAGGCGCGGTCGAATTTGGCTGAAACGGCTTCGAGAGCCGGGAGGTTGCAGGCGCGCACCATCCCTTCCACGGTGACCGAGGCGGGAACGACGTTGATCACGTCGCCGCCGTGGGTTACGTTGGTGTGGATGCGGACGCAGTCGCGCTCGCGAAAGCCCTCGCGCAGCAGCCCGATGGCAGAAAGGCCGAGCGTCGCGGCGGAAAGGGCGTTGATTCCGTCGTGCGGCGCGGCGGCGGCATGGGCGGCTCTGCCCTCGATATGAACCGTTTTGGTCAGCGTGCCGGTCGAGGGGCTGTTGCCCAGCAGCAGGTCGCGGTCGCTGTCCACCATATGCACATGGGTGGTCAGCGCGAGGTCGATGTCGTCAAATTCCCCGAGGCAGAGCAGCTCGGATTTGCCCGAGCAGCGCCCGACCCTTCCGGCGAGCCGCAGACGGCGCTCGATCGGGACATATTCCTCGGCCGGGACAAGAAAGAAAACCACCCGGCCGCAAATCGCCTTGCGCACCTCGGGGTCGGCAAAGGCGGCCGCCGCGCCGAGCACCGCGTTGAGCTGGGCGTGGTGTCCGCAGGCGTGGGAGAACCCGCCGGTGGCGGCGTTGGCCTCGGGATGGGTGGGGCAGAGGATGCCGTCGAGCTCCCCAATGATCGCCACCGTCGGGCCGTCCCCGTTTTTAATCTCGGCTCGCAGGCCGGTGACCGCGAGCCCTTCCCGGACGGTGTAGCCGAGCTCCCGCAGCCAAAGCGCGGCGCGCCGGGCGGTGTTCTGCTCCTCAAAGCCGGTTTCGGCCGAACGGTAGGTCTCCTCGCCGAAGGCGATCAGCGCGTCGCGCCGCTCGCCAATCCGCGTCAGAATCCGCTTTTGCATCTGATCCATTTTTGTAACGCTCCTTTTACTCTGTTTATTCTGGATTACCGCGCGACCGAATATCCCTCGGGCAGCGCGATGGTCTTGGCCGGAATATTGCCCGAGACGGCACGAATCCGCAGCGTCATCTCGGCTAGCTGCTCGTCCTCGATCGTGCGGGTCAGTCCGCAGAGCCGGTCGCTTCCGTCAAAGAAAAATCGTACCGTGTCGCCCTGCTGGTCGTACTGCTCGTAGCGCAGCGTCTCGCCGTCAAAGGCGGCCTCCCCTCGCTCCTCAAAGGTGAGGGAGGAAAAGTCGGTGTGAAAGCCCCCGGACATTTCGTCAGGATTTACCTTGACGCAGCTCTTGGTGGTGTCGTTGACCAGC
>CAZVAV010000435.1:0-1821 GCA_964625135.1 uncultured Oscillospiraceae bacterium
AAGCTTCGGGGCGTTGTGCACCGCCATGTCGGCCACCATCGGCACCGGCAACATTGTCGGCGTCGCCACCGCGCTGGTCGCGGGCGGGCCGGGTGCGCTGTTCTGGATGGTTGTCGCCGCCCTGTTCGGCATGGCGACCAAATATGCCGAGGGTGTGCTCGCCATCTGCTACCGAACCATTGACGAAAAGGGGCACGCGCTCGGCGGCCCGTTCTATTACATCGAACGCGGCATGGGAAAACAATGGCGCTGGCTGGCACAGCTTTTCGCCTTCTTCGGAATGGGGGTCGGCCTGCTGGGCATCGGCACCTTTACCCAGATCAACGGCATTTCGAGCGCGGTCAAGGGCTTCTTCGATCCGCAGGGGCTGTACACCGTTTCGCTCTTTGGCCGGGAATATTCGTGGGCGGTGGTCATCGCGGGCATCCTCGTGACCGTCTGCGTCGCGCTGGTGGTGCTCGGCGGCCTTCGGCGGATTGCCTCGGTTGCACAGGTGATCGTCCCGTTCATGGCCGTCATCTATATCGTGTTCGGCCTGATGGTGGTTCTCTTTAACCTCAAGGATGTCCCCGCCGCGCTGCTGACCATTGTTCGGGGCGCCTTTAACCCGGCGGCGGTTACCGGCGGCATCGTCGGCAGCATCACCATCGCGATGCAGAAGGGCATCGCCAGAGGCATCTTCTCAAACGAAGCGGGTCTCGGCTCGGCTCCCATCGCGGCCGCCGCCGCCCAGACCAAGGAGCCGGTTCGTCAGGGTCTTGTCTCGATGACCGGCACCTTCATCGACACCATCGTGATCTGCACCATCACCGGCCTGTGCATTGTGCTGACCGGCGCATGGAACATCGGCCTCGAGGGCGTGGATGTCACGACCTACGCCTTTCAGCAGGGGCTGCCGTTTCCGCCCGCGCTGGTCTCCTTTCTGCTGATGCTCTGCCTCGTCTTCTTCGCGTTTACCACCATCCTCGGCTGGGACTACTACAGCGAGCGCTGCCTTGAGTATCTTTCGGGCGGCAGCAGAAAGGCGGTGCTGATCTATCGCTGGCTTTACATCCTCGCGGTGTTCATCGGCCCCTACCTCACGGTGGCGGCGGTCTGGACCATCGCCGACATCTTCAACGGCCTGATGGCCTTCCCCAACCTGATCGCCCTCGTCGTGCTGCGCGGCGTGGTGATCGGCGAGACCAAAAAATTCTTCTCGCGGGTCGAGTCCGGGGAGACGGATTAGGTGCCTGCAAAGGGTAGCTTTACATTTTTCTATGGCTTCTGGTTACCGAAAAGGGTTAATTCCTTAAAAAGCCGCTTTGTTTGTGTGCTGCCGAAACGGCCTATTCCATACGGGATGACCTCAATCAAAAGTCCTCCGTCTGCCGAAAAGCTGATGCAGATGACCGCCAGATCGGCTTCTGTTCTTTGATAGCTGACGTATAGTGTGAGAAAAATTATCCTGTCCATCGCGTTTGATACGCCTGCAATTGCTGGACGAAAAATTTTGCGGTTGAATTTTTCTTCTCCGAGAACAGAAAAGAGAGCCCTTATTTTATCCTGATCGGTAATGAGAAGCTCATCATTTACCTCAGCTTGACCATCGGCCGCTTTAAGAGAACGCAGTACGACTGACACCACACTGTCGGTGTGTACGAGCTCCTCAATGTCAATCGGTCGCGTGTGCCACAAATAACCTACCAGAGCCAGAAGCACGACTAGCAGTTTTATGGCGGTTATTTTATTTACAAGTGTAAAACTCTTTTTGTTGACATAAAAACAGCCCCCTTATTTTGTGTTTGACATTTACACGAATCAAGGGGGCTGTTTGTGACA
>CAZVAV010000436.1:0-1819 GCA_964625135.1 uncultured Oscillospiraceae bacterium
GTACTGAAAAAATATTTTCACAATCCCGTGAAAGGGCTGGATTTAGCCGACCAAACATGCTATGATGCTTTCGTCAACAGAAGGGCGGCGGTCACCCCAAATCGACCCACGCCTGTTTGAGAAAGGGGAATCCGGATGGTTGATCTGATTTTACGCAACGCGCGCGTGGTGGACGGCAAAAAAACGCCGCCCTTTCTCGCCGATCTCGCCATCGAGGGGGGGATCATTCGGGAGATTGCACCGGGAATCACACGCCCCGCGCTGCACGAGCTGTCGGTCAATGGAAGAATGGTCGCGCCGGGGTTCATCGATATCCACACCCATTCCGAGACGGTGCTGTTTTCTCAAAGCACAAGGCCCCGGAGCAAGCTGTTTCAGGGGGTGACCACCGAGCTGGTGGGAAACTGCGGCATCTCGTCGTTCCCGTTGAGCGACGCGTTTTATAACGAGCTCTGTGATTTTTATCGCACCACGGTGCCCAACACCGCCGAGCCGGTCGCGCTGACCGACTATAACACGGCGCAGTATGCGGAGCATGTCCTGCGCTGCGACCCCTCCACCAATTATGGCGTGCTGATCGGGCACGGAACGCTGCGCGGCTGCGTAATGGGCTTTGGGATGGAGCGCCCCACCGATCGGCAGCTCGCCCAAATGGAAGCGGTGCTCGAGCGGGAGCTGACGATGGGGGCGTTTGGCATGTCGCTCGGGCTCATCTATCCGCCCAGCAGCTTTTCCGAGCAGCGAGAGCTGCTCGCGCTGGCAAAGGTTTTACGGCGGCACCACGCAATTTTGGCGGTGCACATGCGCAACGAAGGCCCCTTCGTTTTTCAGGCGATCGACGAAATGCTTGAGATCGCGCGCCAATCGGGCGTGCACCTGCAAATTTCGCATCTCAAGCTGATGGGAAAGGAGCAGTGGGGTCAAGCCGAAGCGCTGCTCAAAAAGCTGACCGACGCCCGCGACGAAGGGATCGCGGTCACCTGCGACCAATACCCCTATCCCGCCAGCTCCACCGGCCTTTCCGCCCTCGCGCCCGACTGGGCGCTCGACGGCGGAGTGCACGCGCTGGTCGAGCGGCTGCGCGAGCCTTCCCCGCAGCTTTTGGAGGAGCTCGGGGCTGAAATGGAGCGCCGGGGCGGCGCTGACTGCGTCATGGTGGTCTTCACCCACGGGCATTGCCCCGAGGCGGAGGGTAAAACCATCGCCCAGCTTGCCGCCACCGAAAACGCCACGCCCGAAGAAACGGCGGCGGGGCTTCTGTATCAATGCGGCGGCGCGGTCAACTGCATCTACTTCTCGATGGAGCCAAAGGATGTGCTGGCCATCATGCAGGATCCCTTTATCGCGGTGGGCAGCGACGGTTGCAGCTATGATTATGACGAGCGAACCCGCAGCCAACGGCTACATCCGCGTAGCTTTGGAACCTTCCCCCGCTTTTTCCAGACAGTGCGAGAGCACCGCCTCCTCTCGCCCGAGGAGGCGGTCTATAAGGTCAGCGGGCTTCCCGCGTCGATCATCGGCCTTCGCGACCGGGGAACCATCGAGGTCGGCAAGGTAGCCGATCTGACCGTCTTTGACTGGGAGCAAATCGCCGACCGCTGCACCTATCTCGAGCCGGTGGTTCGCCCGGCCGGAATCCTTTCGGTGCTGGTGCGCGGCGTTTTGGTGCTGGAAAACGGGGTCGAAACGGGGGCGCACCCCGGTTCGGTTCTGCTGCACCAAGGTCACTGATCCGGCAGCGCTTTCCGATAAAAACGAATGAGCATCAAGGAGGACATGCAATGAACCGAATTCCACAGCAGCAAATCCATCAGCTTCT
>CAZVAV010000437.1:0-1804 GCA_964625135.1 uncultured Oscillospiraceae bacterium
CTGCGCGTCGCGATTCTCATCGGAACCGCCGGAGAGAGTCCGGGGCTGCGCTTTTTTGCGCTTCCGGCGACCCGTGTGCTTACCCGGCTTTTTGGCTCTGATCGCCAGAGCGCGGCTTATGACCGGCTTGCCAACGCCACCTTTGCGAAGCGGTTTCCAGGGGAGAGCTCCCCGCATCGTTGGATTTCAAGCCTTGCTCAAGAGGTGGAGGAGTTTGAGCGCGATCCCAGGATGGGGTTTCTTCTTTCGTTGGGAGCCTATTGCACCGTTCTCGAAACGCTAGACCGTGTCTCGGGTGCTCAATGGGCGCGGCAGATCGATCCGGCGCTGCCCATTCTGCTCCTTTCGGGGGAGCGAGACCCGGTCGGGGAGGAAGGGCGTGGGGTGCGGCAGGTGGCAAGCTGGTTGCTTGAGGCGGGCACTCGCGACCTTACGCTTCATCTTGAACCGGATGTCCGCCATGAACTGTTGCGGGAGCCTTGCCGGGATAGAATGATGGAATTGATCAAGATTTGGATGGAAGAAAGAAAATAACAGTCGGGGGAGAGGCAGCGCCTTTTCCTCGACTGTTATTTTCTTCAAAAGCAGGGCAGAATAATTCTGAATCAGCCGCCTTGAAGCGGCAAGGAAGGAGAAGCAATATGAAGGGTTATGCGATGCTCAACATCGGGAAGGCGGGGTGGATCACCAAGGAAAGTCCCAAGTGCGGGCCGCTTGACGCGATTGTTCGTCCGCTGGTTGTCGCTCCCTGTACCTCGGATATCCATACCGTCTGGGAGGGTGCGGTGGGGGAGCGCCACGATATGATTCTGGGACACGAATGTGTTGGCGAGGTGGTTGAGGTCGGGGCGCTGGTCAAGGACTTCAAGCCGAAGGATCGGGTGATCGTTCCGGCGATTACCCCGGATTGGAATAGCATTGAGGCGCAGGGCGGATTTTCGATGCACTCGGGCGGAATGCTCGCCGGGTGGAAGTTTTCAAACATCAAGGACGGGGTTTTTGCCGAACTGTTTCACGTCAACGACGCGGATGGAAATCTTGCTCTGCTCCCCCAAAAAGTAGATCCGGTCTGCGCGGTGATGCTCAGCGACATGATCCCCACCGGATTTCATGGGGCCGAGCTGGCTGATATCCAGTATGGCGACAGTGTTTGCGTGATCGGAATCGGCCCGGTCGGGCTGATGGCGGTGGCGGGCGCGGCACTGCGCGGCGCAGGAAGAATCTACGCGGTGGGTTCCCGGCCGTCCTGTATTGAAGCAGCCCGAAAATATGGGGCGACCAAGATCATCGACTATCATGACGGAGAAATCTGTGAGCAGATCCTTGCCCTGACCGGCGGGAAAGGGGTCGATAAGGTCATCATCGCGGGAGGGGACGTCGATACCTTCGCCTCGGCGGTGCGAATGCTTCGGCCGGGTGGGATTATTGGAAACGTCAACTACCTTGGCGAAGGGGAGTCGATCCGGCTTCCCCGTGCGGAATGGGGCGCGGGGATGGGGCATAAGACCATTGCGGGCGGTCTGATGCCGGGAGGGCGCAGAAGAATGGAGAAGCTGGTTTCGCTGCTGGAAACCGGGCGGCTTGATCCTTCGCATCTGATCACCCATCGGTTTCAGGGAATCGAGAACATCGAGCAGGCGCTTCTGCTGATGAAGGATAAACCGCGCAGCCTGATTAAGCCGGTGGTCATTCTTGCCGAGTAAAGGCAAAAGGGCGAACTGCAAAAACAGTTCGCCCTTTTGCATGGTCAACGCTTGATCAATGCGTCGATTGCCGCGGAGACCACCGCAACGTCGAGGGGTTG
>CAZVAV010000438.1:0-1098 GCA_964625135.1 uncultured Oscillospiraceae bacterium
ATCCATCCAAGATGGGCGGTTATTTGCAAAACTCAAAAATCGCGGCGCGGCAGCTTTTGTCCATCATCAACGATGTATTGGATATGTCGGCTATCGAGGCAGGAAAAATGCAAATCGCCAACGCGCCTTTTGAACTGAACCAAATTCTTGAGCCGTTAACAGAACTCTATCAAACACAGTGCGCGGCGAAGGGCGTCGCCTACGAAACAAAAATTTTGCCGCCCATAGAACCATGGGTGATCGGCGATTCCCTGCGGCTGACCCAAATTCTTAACAACCTGCTCTCCAACGCGGTGAAGTTTACGAAGCAAGGGCGCATCTGGCTGACTGTCCGGCAAACGGATGCTGTCGATGAGAAGGTCTTTATCCGCTTCGAGGTGTCCGATACCGGCTGCGGGATGAGTGAAGAGCTGCTGACCAGATGGGGCAAGCCTTTTGAACAGGAGAGCGCGGAAACCGCAAAGAAATACGGCGGCAGCGGTTTGGGCCTCTCCATCGCGCGAAGCCTTGTGTCTATAATGGGAGGCGCCGTAGACGTTCACAGCACGCTTGGGCAAGGAACAATTTTCACGGTTGACCTTTCTTTCGAAAAAACCGGGCTGCGGGCCGCGCTTGAACAGCCGGTAATAAATGACGCCAAATTGGAAAGCCTGGACGCGGCATCCAACCTCTCCGGCTGCCGGATCCTAATGGCGGAGGACAACGAACTCAACCGTTTAATTGCGGTCGAGCTTCTGGGGAGCTGGGGGATTGTCTGCGACGAGGCGGAGGATGGTAAAATCGCGCTGGACAAATTCATCACCTCAGCGCCTGGAACTTATCGCGCCATCATCATGGATATTCGCATGCCGTTGATGGACGGATACGAAGCGACCAGGGCAATTCGGGCATCCAGCCACCCGGACGCGAAAACGATTCCTATTGTCGCGCTGTCTGCCAACGCCTTCAACGAAGATATTACCCAGGCGCTGCAAAGCGGTATGGATGCCCATGTTTCCAAGCCACTTGACGTGAAGTTGTTAATAAACACGTTGAACCGCTTAATAAACCGTAGCGAAGAAGCTGCCAAACCGTAAAACAATAGAAAGGTCTTTGATC
>CAZVAV010000438.1:1108-1797 GCA_964625135.1 uncultured Oscillospiraceae bacterium
TTGATCTTGTACGGCTGGTTGACGCGGAGGATAGGTCAAAATTCTCGTTGGACAAGTACGGCAATATTGACAAGGAGCAGTTTCACTGCTATTCTTCATGGCGAAAACATTGCCGCCGCGACAACTGTATTTCGATCCGGGCTTTGGAGCAAAAGATACGGGCGGCCAAGTTTGAATTTGTCGATCACAAGGTCTATATAGTGAATAAAAAACCAGCGCTGTTCCATATTCTTCTGTCTTGATGTGCAGATTTGTAAATCCAGCGACGGATATTCCGGGACCCGGCCCGGGAACTGGCCCTGCGCGGACGCTAACGGAGCGGCCGGACAGAGTTCCGAACGCTTTACTTTGGCAGGACCTTGGCCTTTCGTCCAGGCAAAGCCTCTGAACGGTCTGCCTCCCGGGATGGTATCCGCGGCGTTAAAAAAATAAAGAAAAAATAACTGAAAATAACGCCCGGGCGGTATCGGGAGAGACCTGACTGTCTGGAAAATGGCTATCGGCAGAAATTACAGCGTTTTTTGCGAAAAAATCTCGAAAAACGCTGTAAAAATTCTGGCTGCCATCAGCCGCTATGGCAGCTTTAGGCAACAATATGGTTCCCGGCGCTGCCTCAAGCCGCCGTTCGCTGAAATTGCTCGACAAATGGAGGAACTTTAACCGATTATGGGAGGGGAATTGCCTCAAGG
>CAZVAV010000439.1:0-1796 GCA_964625135.1 uncultured Oscillospiraceae bacterium
GTTTTCAACCACCTTGCGCAGCCCGATCAGCTCGCTGTAGGCGCTCTCCTTCTGCAAAATGATGCCGTAAACCATCGGGTCAAGCACCTTGGGAGAAAATCCGTCGCAGACATAGGTTCCTTCGGCACGCCGAATCTCAAGAACGCCGTAGGCCACGAGAATTCGGATTGCTTCCCGAACGGTATTCCGGCCAACCCCAAAGGTGCGCACCAGCTCCGGCTCGACAGGAATCTGATCCCCGGGTTTGAGCTCCCCGTTGATAATTGCGTCGGTCAGACGCGAAATGACGATGTCAACCATCGAGCGGTTGTTGATCGGAGCAAGATAACTTGCTGTTAGATTTGCCATTCTACCTCACCCACACTTGTTTGATAAATAACGAACAAATAACATCGAAGAGCCTATCATCCTACCTTAAATTATAAACCATCAGGAGGCTGTTAGCAAGTGATTCGGCTAAATTTACAAAACTAAATTAAAATATCTCTCAAATCGGTGAAGACTGTCCATATTGCAGCGTTTTAAGGAGCGCCACGTGGAAATCAGTTTTCGCATAATTCGTACTGCTCCACCTCGTCGAGTGGAAGTCGATAGGCAGGAAGATATTCCTTTAGAAAAACCTGCGCTTCGGCAAGCGAAAGTGCCGGATGCCGTAAAATCGTCTTGGCCGCTTCGTCAAATTCTCGATTTCCCGCCTTCTGCTCCTCGATACATTTGATCAGCGCCGAAAGCTTGTCCGCCGCCTTGACATAGGGACGGTATTCGCCGCTCTGTTCCTCGTCCAGGCAGGGCGAAAAGGCGGGGCGAAGCTCATCCGGCAGCATTGCCAGCAGTCGATCCCCTGCCTGGCGCTCAATCTCCCGGTATGCTTTTCTGATCCCCTCGTCGTGATATTTCACCGGGGTGGGTAGATCGCCGGTCAGGATTTCGGCGCTGTCGTGATACAAGGCGAGCAGCACCGCCCGCCCCGGATCGAGCGCCCGAGCAAAGCGGACGTTGCCGATTTCGATCAGCGCATGAGCCAGCAACGCCGTTTCCAGCGTGTGCTCGGCAAGTGTCTCGTTGCGGGTACAGCGCATCAGTCCCCATCGGTCGATGTATTTCATTCTGGAAATCATTGCAAAAAATCCGCCCATATTTGACACTCCTATTCCGACGGGTATGAATCCGGTTCGGTTTTTATTATAGCAGATTTTGTCTCTTTGTACACGTCCTTCGATCTTTTTCCGATTTTTGGGGAAGGGAATCGGAGCTCGGTCTTTGCAATTGCAAATTCTGTGGTATAATAGCTAAGAATAGCTATTATACCACACATGGACATGGCCAACGGCTCGCCGCTGACGCGGCAACCGCCTTTTGATGGCCAATTATACCATTCGCTTGCGCTTCTGGTATAATCATATTGATATATCCCAATATCTATTACGAGGTGAGTCAATGAGGAGTCGGACAAGCCGCAGCCCCATCCCCGGCAGCGTCAAGGCATTTGGCTGGGCGTTGCTGCTGGCGAGCGCGATCTTTATCCCCCTGATGATCTATAACGACGGTTATTTCGTCTTTTTGGGTGATTTTAACGTTCAACAAATCCCTTTTTACCGCCACGCCCATGAGATGATTCGCAGCGGCAACTTTTTCTGGGACTGGCAGACCGATCTGGGGGCCAATTTTATCGGCTCCTACAGCTTTTATCTGCTCTTCTCCCCGTTCTTCTGGCTGACGCTGCCGTTCCCAAGCGAATTTGTCCCCCACCTGATGGCGCCGCTGCTTATTTTAAAGACCGCCTGCGCGGCTCTGAC
>CAZVAV010000440.1:0-1794 GCA_964625135.1 uncultured Oscillospiraceae bacterium
GATGACAAGGCTTTCGGTTGGCTCGTCCTGATAGCGGAGCATCAGTCGAGCAACATTGAGGCTGTGCTCAAGCAGTCCGCCACGGCAGGCGAGATGAAAACGGGTTGAGGCAGGCGCGATAAAAAAATCGCTCTTTTCTAAAAAAACCAGAAGCTTGTCCGCGCCGGGGCGGGTAACATGGGCGCAGTAGAGCTCGATAAATTCTTTTTTTAAGGGCATTGAGGGTCCCTCCTTTTCTTGTTTAGTATACCATGGCAGCGGATAAATTTCCAGCCCGGCGAACCATGTTCAAGGCCAAATACACATTGACAAATTCCACCGGATTGCTATAATGTACTTAACATATCATTTCGGGGGGATTATACTTCCGAACAATTACCGGGTCGTTCTGCCAAAAACGACAGATGGAGCAAAGAAGATGAAGATTTCCACCAACACCCGATATGCCCTGCGCTTTCTTTCACGGGTTGCCGAGCGAGCGCCTGAGCGAATCACCACCTCAGTGGTGGCTGAGCTGGAGGGAATTTCGGAAAAGATGCTCGAGCGGATTGCCGCCAAGCTGGCTCGCGAGGGCTTTGTCCGCAGCGTCAAGGGGATGGGAGGCGGCTTTGAGCTGGCTCGTCCCGCCGGGGAGATTACCGTTACCGAGGTGCTCGTTGTAATGGAAACGCCGTATCTGCCCCACCACTGTGTTGAGGATCCGGAGCACTGCTGCAAAATGTCGGAGAGCTGCCATATGCTCACCCTTTGGGAGAGGATCGATGACGCGGTGCGGGCGGTTACCGATTCGGTTACGGTGCTTGATCTGATTCGACCCCCAAAAAAATGAAGCAGGACGCGCGGTAGATTGACGGCGCGTCCTGCGGTGCTAGACCACAAAAACTGGGTTGGAGCCCTTGAGTAGTTCGGTAAGATGTTCTCCCATTCCCCGCACCTCAAAACCGAGATCCGAAAGCTTCTGCGAAACGCCATAGCGCACGGCACAGGCGAGACAGACTCCGATTTTGACGCCCAGGTTTTGCAGCAGCGCAAGCTCCTGCTGAACCGCTTCGCTCTGGGCGGCGCTCTCCACCGAGGGCCCCCACAGGATCAGCTCTACCTGATCCCACCAGTTGTTGAGCAGGCTGTCGCGCGCGTAGAGCAGAGCCATATCGATGGCAGCCTGCTTGTCGACGCTTAGCCAGACGATCACCAACTGGTTGTTCTTCATTTCATTCAACGGAAATCATCCTTAAAGATAAGATGGGTCACTTTCAGGATAAGCGCGAGTCTGGAAAAAGTTGCCGCGGCAGCCGGACGGATTTTCCGCGCCGATGGCGGAAAACTGACCAATGCGAATCTTTTTGAATTAGGAGGCTTGAAAGGACGGATGGAACAAAAACTTCGCAAGGAACGGGTGTTTTTCCCCTCCTCAAGCGGCAAGGCAGAGATCGAAGCGGTGATTTGGTATCCCAAATGCGAACCCCGGGCCATGCTGGTGCTGATTCATGGGATGCAGGAGCATGTGGAGCGGTATGAGCCCTTTGCCGAGTATCTTACCCAAGCGGGCTTTTTGGTCTGTGGGCATAATCAGCTGGGTCACGGCGGTTCGCTGATTCAGGGTCGGGGCGGAATCTTTCCGCGGGCGTCGAGCACCGACTATCTCGTTGCGGACTGTCGGCGGTTTCTCAGAAGCATCCTTCGGGAATTTCCCGCGATGCCCTGTTTTTTGATGGGACATTCCTTTGGCTCCTTTGTAGCGCGGGCGGCTCTCACCGATCCGGGCATCAGTCGGCTGCTGCGCGGCGCGATTCT
>CAZVAV010000441.1:0-1793 GCA_964625135.1 uncultured Oscillospiraceae bacterium
CTCAGCGGTGGAAGTACACTTGCGGTCAGCTACAGCGATGTTTCCGATAAAGGCAGCGGCGACGGAATTCTTTCCGACGGCGGCACCGTGAGGATTGCGGACAGTACCGTAAATGCCGGTCCCGCCTTACGCAATTTGGGAAACTGCCGCATTTTCCTTTCCGGCGCGGCTAAGGTATCCCACATTGACGTGTCCTCTTCCACACAGATTGACGCGAAAGGCTATACCGGCTCCATGGTAAGCCTTTACTCCTCAGGTGAGGATATTCTCTACGGGCAGGCTCTTGTCATAGGCTGCGCGGACAAGGCCGCCGCTGAAAAGTTCGATGGGGGAACCAGCAGCCAAAACCTCCTGCTGGGCTACGAGGAGCAGAGCGACGGCACCTGGGCCGCCGTTGCCACAGCCCTTCCCCTGCCGGAAAATAGGCCGCCGAGTTCGGTTTATTCCATCTCGTCAAAAGAGGAGCTGGAGCAGTTGGCCGCACTGGTGAACAGCGGCAATCAACCGGACTTCTGCGGCTTTATCCTGACGCGGGATATCGACCTGGGAGGCGAGCCGTGGACGCCCATCGGGTCTATGGGTGAGGTTGATACTGCATCCACGTCCAACGCGTTCGTCAATTGGTTCGATGGCGGAGGGCACACCATCAGCGGGCTTGCGGTCAGCGCGGAAGAGGGCGATTCCCATTTCCAGGGCCTGTTCGGCGCGCTGACAAAGGATGCTTCCACGGGAAACATCGGC
This sequence comes from uncultured Oscillospiraceae bacterium, assembly GCA_964625135.1. Lineage (GTDB taxonomy): Bacteria > Bacillota > Clostridia > Oscillospirales > Ruminococcaceae > Yanshouia. Next base: position 742 of record CAZVAV010000441.1, read on the forward strand.
ATCGTGCGCGACCTGACCGTGACGGGAACTGTAAACGCAGACAGAAACGCCGGCGGCATCGCGGGCTACAATGAAGGAAAAATTGAAAACTGCGTCAGCAACGTCAGCTTCTCCGGCCAGGTAAGTAACTATGGCGGGAGCCACATTGGCGGCCTTGTATCGAAAAACGTGTCCGGCGGCATTATCCTGAACTGCGTCAACAACGGCGCGGTCAGGGGAGCCGATATCGTGGGCGGTATTGTGGGAGAGAATTTCGGTACGGTGACCGGCTGCACCAACAACGGCGCGATTCTGGCGGGACAGCGGATCGGCGGCGTCGCGGGCAGCAGTATCTACGGCAGCATCGCGCGTTGCCAAAACAACGGTTCCGTCTCCTTCTACAAGGAGGCCAGCAACATATCGGATGGCGGTGGCATCGCGGGATACACCATGAGCACAGCGATTGAAAACTGCGTCAACACCGGCAGCGTGAACTTACCGGTTCATAACGGTGACACCATCGGCGGCATCGCGGGGCAAAACGGCGGCGGCACCGTGAAAAACTGCTACAACACGGGAGCTGCTTCCTGCGCCGGGGGACGGGTGGGCGGCATCATAGGCTATGCAGACGGAACCGTGACAAACTGCGTCTCCCTGGGCCTGTCGGTCAGCGGCGGCAAGGACGCGGGCCGCGTGGCGGGCATCTCCCGAAGCGACGCCCTCTCCACAAATTTCGCCAGGGCCGATATGAAGCTTACCGGGGGCGAGGTAACAGAGGAAACCGCCGCGAAGGACGGCATCGACGGCGAGAGCCTACCCCTCTCGGATGACTGGCAGAAGACCGCCTTTGCGGGCTGGGACTTTGAAAACGTCTGGAACGAGGGAAGCGGCGATACCCTGCCAACCTTGAAAGCGGTGAAAACCGGAACAATCACCCTCCCACGCCCCGCCTCCACTGGCGGCGGCTCCGGATCCAGCCGCCCCAGCGCCAGTGTGGACGGCGAGGGCGGCACAATCGAAATCGGTAACGGCACCGTCACCATCACCCCGGACGAGGGGTATCAGATTGCCGC
>CAZVAV010000442.1:0-1792 GCA_964625135.1 uncultured Oscillospiraceae bacterium
ACAGATAGGTCGCGAGGTTTTGCAGCAGGTAGGACACGCCGATGGCCGAAATCATAATCGACATGCGCGGCGCCTCCCGCAGCGGCTTGTAGGCCACCTTCTCGATCAGCACGCCGAGGATCACGGTGCCGACGATCACGAGCGGGACGGCAATCCACCACGGCATGACCGCCATGGCAAAGATCATGAAATAACCGGCGATCATAAAAATGTCGCCGTGGGCAAAGTTGATCAGACGCAGAATGCCATAGACCATCGTGTAGCCAATCGCGATCAGCGCATAGGCTCCGCCGAGCGAAACGCCTGTCAGGCAGTGCTGCATCAGGGTTGTCATGCTCATAATATTCCTCCATTAGCAGGATTTTGCCGGGGAACGCGGGGGAGCATTGCAAAATGTAAATTGCATCCATTTTGCAACGCTCCCCTGCGCCAAAACAATTCAGGAATGGGTTATGCGACCGACGCGGTTCTCAGGAACTTGAACATTCCGTCGGTAACCTGCTTGATGTAGGCCATGTCCTTCTTGGCGTCTCCGTTTTCGTCAAACGAGATCGCACCGGTGACGCCTTCGATCGAAACCGAGACAAGCGCCTCGCGAATCGCCTCGCCCGAGGTGGAGCCCGCAGCCTCGATGGCGGCAATCGCGGCCATGTAGGAGTCGTAGCTTAGCGCGGAAACCGCCGCGACACCGTCGCCGCCGTTCTTGGTCAGATACTCGTTGTTCGCGTTCAGGAACGCCTTGAAGCCCTTGACAAATTCGGCGGCGGCGGGCTTGGAAGCGTCGTTCTCGTCAAAGAAGGTCGAGATGGTGACCCCCTCGGCGTCCGCGCCGGCGTTGTCGATGATCGTCTGGTTCTCCCATGTGTCACCCGCCATGATGGTGGCGGTGATGCCGAGCTCTCTGGCCTGCTTGATCAGCAGCGGAGCGGTGGCAATCGACGACGGGGCAAAGATGACGTCGGGGTTGGCGGCCTTGATGTTGGTCAAAATCGCCTTGAAGTCGGTCTGGTTGGTCTGGAACTGCTCCTGAGAAACGATCGCGGCGTCACCCTTGAGCTCTTTGAAGGCCTTGAGGAAGAAGTTTCCAAGGCCGGAGGAATAGTCATCGCCGAGCTGGGTGATGACGGCGGCGGTATTCGCGCCCTCCTGCGTGGCAAAGTTGGCCATGACGGTGCCCTGGAACGGGTCAAGGAAGCAGACGCGGAAATAGTAGTCGTTACCGAGCGTGACCTGCGGGTTGGTGCAGGAGCAGCCGATGGCCGGAATCTTGTTTTCGGCGAAGATTTCACCCGCGGCGATCGAAACGCCCGAGCCGTAGGAGCCGAGCACCGCCGAAACACCGCTGCTCATCAGGCTCTGCGCGGCGGTGACCGCCTCGGTCTTATCCGACTTGTTGTCGACCTCGACCAGCTCGACCTTGTACTCCTCGCCGCCGATCATGACGGTGGGCTTGACCTGATTGGCATAGCGGATGCCCAGAACCTCCTGGAAGCCGCCGCCGCCGTTTTCGCCGGTGACCGGCTGGAACACGCCGATTTTGACCACCCTCTCGGCCGGGGCAGCCGAAGCGGACGGAGCAGCCGAGCCCGCAGGCGCGGTGGAAGAGGCCGCGCCGGCGCAGGCGGTCAGCGCGAGGAGCAGCGCAAAGCAGAGCATGTATGATACGAACCTTTTCATAACAATCCCTCCAAATATAAGTTGTCTGCCTGATGGCCGAGCAAGCGAAATTTCTTCCGCTGAGATACAATTATATCTCAGTAAAAAACAATTTGCAAGGCAATTTGAAGGATTT
>CAZVAV010000443.1:0-1792 GCA_964625135.1 uncultured Oscillospiraceae bacterium
CGATCCTTGCCATTCTTGAGCAGAAGGTCAAGGAGGGGGTCGATGTCCGTGTGATCTATGACGGGTTCGGCTGTCTTTTGACGCTGCCCGACGACTACTACAAGACGCTGCGCGCCAAGGGAATCAAGTGCATCGAGTTTAATCCGCTCATCCCGGTCATGACCATGCTGATGAACAACCGCGACCACCGAAAGATTCTGGTGGTGGATGGTCATACCGGCTTTATGGGGGGAGTTAACCTCGCCGATGAGTATATCAACATCAAGGAGAAGCACGGCCATTGGAAGGACGCGGCGATTATGCTGCGCGGCGACGCGGTCTGGAGCCTAGCGACGATGTTCCTGACCATGTGGGACGGCATCTCGGGGGGGACGCCGACCGACGCCGCGTACTACCGTCCGCTGCCCGGGGAGCTGCCCGACATTCCCAACGGCATCGTGCAGCCCTACTCCGATACGCCGCTCGACCATGAGCAGGTCGGGGAGATGGTCTATCTCAACATGATCAACCGGGCGCAGCGCTATGTCTATATCTGCACCCCCTACCTGATTGTTGACAACGAAACGGTGACCGCCCTGCTGCTCGCCGCCAAAAGCGGGGTGGATGTGCGGATTATCACCCCCCACCACTGGGATAAATGGTATGTGCATCTTCTCACCCGAGCCTATTACCCGCAGCTGGTGCGGGGCGGGGTGAAAATCTATGAATATACCCCCGGCTTTATCCACTCGAAAACCTTTGTCTCGGATGACGAGGTTGCGACGATCGGAACCATCAATCTGGATTACCGCAGCCTCTACCTCCATTTTGAATGCGGCGTCTGGATGGCGCGCAGCTCCTGCATCCCGGCGGTGCGGGAGGACTTTCTAAAAACCCTGCAGCTCTGTGAGCAGGTGACGCTCGACAGCCCGTTTTTGAAGCTTAGCGGCTTCAAGCGGCTGCTGCGCGCCGTGCTGCGCCTCTTTGCCCCGTTAATGTAGGCCGATTTGATTTCGGCATTGTGTTGTTTGACCAAATCAGAGAGAAGAGAGGAAGATGACTGATGAAACGAATTCCGGGCGCCGATAAGGCAACCCGATCCAACCAGTCCTCCGAGAAGCTGCTGACCATCATGGAGTGCCTTTCGGCACAGGATGAGCCGGTACGTTTACAGGAGATCGCGCGGCTGGTATCGATGAACGAGAGCACGACGCTGCGCTACATCGCAACCCTTCAGAAAAGCGGCTATGTCGTGCAGGATGTCGATACCGGGCGCTATTCCCTTACCTATAAAATCTGCGCCATCGCGGCGAATGTTTCGAGCCGCAAGAACATCCGCAACATCTGCTCGCCCTACCTGCGCTCGATCGCCCACATCTTTTCGGAATCGGCCAACGTCGCGGAGGAGCACAATATGATGGTCGTCTATATCGAGGCGATCAGTGGGCCGCACCAGCTCCTGATGACCACACGGCGGGTGGGCAACGTCTCCCCGATGCACTGCACCGCGGTCGGAAAGCTGCTGCTGCTCAACTATACCCAGCAGCAGCTCCACCAGTATATTGCCGCCAAGGGTCTGCCCGCCATGACCATGCACACCATCACCGACCCGGCCGCCCTGTTTGCCGAGCTCGATTCGGTGCGCCGTCAGGGCTATGCCTTCGATAACGAGGAGTACGAGCCGGGCGCCCGCTGCGTCGCCGTGCCGATCTACGATTACACAGGGAAGGTCATCGCGGGACTGAGCGTCTCCGGCCCGGTGACCCGGATGACCGACGAGCATATTTATGAGAAGCTGCCCTTTTTACTCGAC
>CAZVAV010000444.1:0-1789 GCA_964625135.1 uncultured Oscillospiraceae bacterium
AGGAGGAAAAGCACTCGTTTCATAGGGAGCCTCCCGTTACAAAATCGTGGATCGTTTGTTTTTTCATTATAATCCGTAACGAAATAAAATGCAAAGATTTTCTCCGCGGGAACGGTAAAAAAAGTCAATTTGAAAAGTTGTGGAAATTCTGGAAAACGACTGGATTTTTATATCGATGCCCGGTATAATGTTACAAAAAGAAGGTAAATTGATCAAAACCAAGCCGGTACCCTATAAACTGGAGAACCGAACCACTGAACAAGGACGGGGGGTGGAGCGCAGATGAAGAAAACGTGTGCGGCAACGCGGGAAATCGTTGAAATCACCATGCTTGGCGGATTCACCCTGCGTTGCGCCGAGCATTCGGTCAGTGATTCGATCGGACGGATTCATCAGGTGTGGAACCTGTTGGAATATCTGATTGCCAACCGGGAGCGCGAGGTGTCACGCGACGAGCTGGGGCAGGTGCTTTGGGAGGAGGAGGACTGCGACAATCCGCAGAATGCGCTGAAGAATCTGGTTTACCGCGCCCGCTGCGTGCTGCGGGACGCGGGGCTTGGCGCGGGCGATGGGCTGATCCTTTACCACCGAGGCTCCTACCGCTGGAACAACGAGGTCGCTTGCCGGGTCGATACCGAGGAGCTTGAACGGCTGATCCGTGATTTTCGCAACGACAAGCTCGACGCCGACTGCCGCATCGAGCGGGCGCAGCGGGCGCTTGCCCTCTATCGGGGGGAGTATCTGCCGCTCTCCGCCAACGAGAAATGGGTCATTCCGCTTTCGGTATACTATAAATCGCTGTACTTCAGCTGCGTCACCGATCTCTGCGAGCTATTGTTTGAACAAGGGCAGTATGCGGCGGCGGTTCGGGCTTGTGCCCATGCAATGGAGGTCGACCAGTTTGAGGAGGGTCCTCATTTCTGCTACCTCAGGGCGCTTGAGGCACAGGGCAAGGCGGCGGCCGCCCTTGAGCACTATCATTATACCAGCGAGCTTTTCCACCGCGAGCTGGGGGTGCAGCTTTCCGAAGAAATCCAGACGGTTTACCGCCGAATCGCCGACGGGTTTCGTGATGCCCAGACCGATATTCAGGCGGTCAAGCAGATGATGCTCGGGGAGGAGAGCGACCGGCGCGGGGCCTACTGCTGCAATTATGAGGTCTTTCGCAATCTCTATCGCATCGAGGCGCGCTCGGCGGCGCGCACCGGACAGGTCAGCTTTGTCGGGATGCTCTCGGTCAAGGCGGCAGCCGGGGCGCCTTTGCTCGAGGGGGATGCGCTGCAAACGGTCATGGACGATCTGCTCGATGTCATCTGCGGCAGTCTGCGTAAAAACGACGTTGTTTCCCGGCTTTCTGGCTCGCAATATATCCTGCTGCTGCCCACCCAGACGCTGGAAAACGCCTATGCCGTGCTTGACCGAATCAAAAAGCGCTACCACGAACAGCGCCGTAAGGTGAAGGCGGAGCTGATTACTACCGCACAGGCGCTTGATCCGATCAATTGAAGAGAAAAGGTGATCGGCTTTTGCTACTGATACCCCGGAAATTTTTCCGGGGTATTTTTAAAATAAAATTGCAAAAAGCCCTCCGATTTCGACGCAGAGGAAAACGGCTGGCAGACAAAAAGGGAAAAAGTCTCGAGACAGAAAAATTCTGTCTCAAGAAGAGGAAATTTTATCGTTTTGAGACCGCCATGTGACCGCGCCATGTCATAATTACTTTATATCACAAAAAAGGGGGAGAAGCATGGCCGTAGGCATCCGGGTGGACATCCCAAGCGATGTCACC
>CAZVAV010000445.1:0-1788 GCA_964625135.1 uncultured Oscillospiraceae bacterium
AATGACCCTTTCGTAGCGCGCCTCGTCGGAGATCAGTCCGCGGTTGTACTGGCGGTGAATCTTGTCGATCTGATCCTCCGCGATGGCAAGCAGCTCCTTCTTCTCCTCCGGAATTACCGCGTCGCAGACAGCGACGGTGATGCCCGAACGAGTCGAATACTTATAGCCCTGCGCCTTAATCTGATCGAGCATCTCGGCGGTTCTGGCGGTGCCGTGAACCCGGATGCAGCGGTCAATGATGTCGCCAAGGCTTTTTTTCTTGACAAGGAACTCAACCTCAAGCTTAAACCGATTTTCATCCACACTGCGGTCGACATAACCGAGATCCTGCGGAATCGGTGTATTGAAGATGATCCGGCCAACCGTTGTCTCAATGAGCTTCGAGACCGATTCGCCGCCCAGCTCAAGGGTACGGCGCACCTTGATCGGTGCATGCAGCGTGACAACGTTCTCGTTATAGGCCATCAGCGCCTCTTCAAAGTCGCGGAACGCCTTGCCCGCGCCCTTCTCGTTCTCGCGAACCATCGTCAGGTAGTAGGAGCCGAGTACCATGTCCTGGGTCGGAACCGCCACCGGACGGCCGTCCGAAGGCTTTAAGAGGTTGTTGGCGGCAAGCATCAGGAAACGCGCCTCAGCCTGTGCCTCAGCGGAAAGCGGGACGTGAACCGCCATCTGGTCGCCGTCAAAGTCGGCGTTATAAGCGGTACAGACAAGGGGGTGAAGCTTCAGCGCCTTGCCCTCGACCAGCACCGGCTCAAAGGCCTGAATGCCCAGTCTATGCAGGGTAGGCGCACGGTTTAAGAGCACCGGGTGATCCTTGATGACCACCTCCAGCGCATCCCAAACCTCCTTGACCGTCGCGCGCTCCACCATTTTACGGGCGTTCTTGATGTTGGTGGCGACCTTCTGGTCGACCAGCCGCTTCATGACGAACGGCTTAAACAGCTCAAGCGCCATCTCCTTGGGGAGTCCGCACTGGTACATCTTCAGCTCCGGGCCGACGACGATAACCGAACGACCCGAGTAGTCAACACGCTTGCCGAGCAGGTTCTGACGGAAACGTCCCTGCTTGCCTTTGAGCATATCCGAAAGGGATTTGAGGGGACGGTTGTTCGGGCCGGTCACCGGACGGCCGCGGCGGCCGTTGTCGATGAGGGCGTCCACCGCCTCCTGGAGCATCAGCTTCTCGTTGCGCACAATGATATCCGGCGCGCCGAGCTCCAGCAGCTTTTTGAGGCGGTTGTTGCGGTTGATCACCCGGCGGTAGAGATCGTTGAGATCCGAGGTGGCAAATCTGCCGCCGTCGAGCTGCACCATCGGGCGGATGTCGGGCGGAATCACCGAGACGACGTCGAGGATCATCCACTCGGGCTTGTTGCCCGAGAGACGAAACGCCTCAACCACCTCAAGCCGCTTTAAAAGCTTGGCTCGCTTCTGCCCGGCCGCCTTTTCGAGCTCGGTCTTCAGCTCGGTCGAAAGGGCATCAAGGTCGAGCTCGGCCAGCAGCTTCTTGATCGCTTCGGCGCCCATCGCGGCGTCAAAGTCGTCCTCATAGGCTTCTCTGAGGTCGCGGTACTCCTTTTCAGAGAGCAGCGCGTATTTTTTCAGGCTGGTAACGCCCGGATCGATGACAATATAGGCTGCGAAATAGAGAACCTTTTCCAGCAGTCTCGGGGACATGTTGAGCAGCAGTCCCATCCGGGAGCTGGTACCCTTAAAGTACCAGATGTGGGAAACCGGAGCCGCCAGCTCGATATGACCCATCCGCTCACGGCGAACCTTGGCGCG
>CAZVAV010000446.1:0-1783 GCA_964625135.1 uncultured Oscillospiraceae bacterium
CCTCCTACGAGGACACTCGCGGCTTTGATGGGAAAGATTGCAATGCGTTTTTACAAAATACCGGCAGGCAGAAGCGAGGTGACGCCCGGCCCATAGGGCAGACCCAGCAGATACCAGACGATGAAGAACAGAATCCAGGCGAACTGGAGGATAAAGGCGATCGGCATCAGGCCGGCGACGAGGGTTCCGATCTTGAGGTTATCGTCGTACTTGGTACGCGCAACCTCCAGAACCATCCAGATGTACGGACTCATGGGCGTAAAGCAGTTGGTCGGGGAATCGCCCATCCGGTAAAGAACCTGCGTAAAGCCGGGATGGTAGCCGAGCATCATGAACATCGGGACAAAGATCGGCGCGAAAATTGCCCACTTGGCCGAGCCCGACGAGATGAACAGGTTGACGCACATGCACAGCAGGATGAACGAAACAAAGAGCGGGATTCCGGTAAAACCGATGCCGCTGAGAAAATCGGCGCCGGAGATGGCAAGCATGGTATCGAGCTTGGTCCATGCGAAGAGCTTCTGGAACTGTCCACAGAAGAAGCAGAAGACGACATAGGAGCCCATTGCGCTCATCTGCTTGACCATGGCCTTGTTGACGTCGCTGGTGTTCTTAAACTTTTTGATGGTATAGCCGTAGGTGATACCGGGAATCGCAAAGAAGAAGAACAGAACGGGGATAAGTCCCGAGAGCAGCGGGGAGCCGACAAACGCTCTGCTGCCGTCCTCGGCAACCTTGGCCAGCGGGCCGAAGAAGAAGCCGACAAGAATCACAGCAAAATACAGGAGCGCGGAGATTCCGGCATTGCGCAGCCCCTTTTTCTCCAGCGCACTGACCTCTTCCAGCTTTTCCTGGGTCTTGCCTGAATAGGTGCCGAAGCGCTTATCGACGATTTTGTTACATACCAGACCGATCACGATCGAGCAGAGAAAGGTCGAGGCCATCATAAAGAACCAGTTGCAGGTCACGTCGACGGTGAAGGTTGAGTCGGGCAAAAAGCTCTTGATTGCGTCGTTGGTCAGACCCTGCAGCAGCGAGTCGGTTCCGGCGACAAGCAGGTTGGCGGTGAAGCCGGCCTGTGCGCCCGCGTAGCCGGCGATCATGCCGACAACGGGATGCTTGCCGACGCCCATGTAGACGATAGCGCCCATTGGCGGGATGATGACCATCGCGGTATCCGAAGCGATGTTGCCCATCGTTCCGACGAAGGCAATGACATAGGGAACAATCGCGGGGGGAACATTTTTCAGGCTGTTGCGAAGCATCGACAGAATCATGCCGGACTCCTCGCACATGCCGATGGCCAGGGTCATGGTGATGACCAAACCGAGGGGAGCGAAGCCGGTAAAGTTCTTGACGAGGTTCTCGAGCAGCCAGTTAATGCCGCCCGCCGTAAAGAAGTTTTGAGCCGTTACCGGCTCATTTGTGGCGGGGTTGAGCAGGGAGATGCCGGTAAAACTGAAAAGAGCGCCGATGACAGCCACGATGACAAACAGCCAGCAGAACAGAATCGCGGGAGGCGGAAGCTTGTTGCAAACTCTTTCAATGCCATCAAGGAAACGGTCAATTGCACTTTTTTTTGGAGCCGCGGTATTGGATGCACGCATAAACAATCCCCCTTATGTAAAATAATTATGTCTCTTCCCGTTGTAGGGAAAGCTACCGTGAGAAATGGTGGCCATCGGTCGATGCCGCACCCGCTGGGTCGTCAGTTTGGAGGTGTACAGATTGCACAACGAAAATTATCATATAATGTAAAGCAAGAAAAAATATAGAAATCAAC
>CAZVAV010000447.1:0-1781 GCA_964625135.1 uncultured Oscillospiraceae bacterium
CCCAAGCCACCGTAGATGTTGTGATCCTCCGCTGTGACGATACAGCCGGTTTCCTCGGCAGAGCGCACAATCAGCTCCTTGTCGATCGGCTTGATCGACGCCATATCCACCACGCGCAGCGATACACCCTGTTCCGCCAGCTGCTCAGCAGCTGCCAATGCACGACTGACCATATCACCGATGGCAATCACAGTGGCATCGCTTCCCTCGCGCACGACATAGCCCTTTCCGATCTCAAACTGAAAGGGGGTGCCTTCTTCGTATACCTCAGGCGTTCCCAACCGGCCAAACCGTAGATAAACAGGGCCGTTCAGTTTCAGCGCAGCCTCGACACAGGCATAGGTCGAAGCGGTGTCGCAGGGGCAGAGCACCGTCATGTTCGGGATCGCCCGCATCAGGGCGATGTCCTCAATGCACTGATGCGAGCCGCCGTCCGGGCCGATGAGAATGCCCGCGTGGGTCGCGCCGATCTTGACGTTGCAGTTCGAGTAGGCCAGCGTGTTACGCACCTGATCGTAGGCACGGCCTGCCGCGAAGGCGGCAAAGGTGCTTGCAAAGACCGGGGTTCCAAACGTCGACATGCCTGCGGCAAAGCCGATCAGATTGGCCTCGGCAATGCCGGCGTCGACAAAGCGCTCAGGATATTTTTTGGAAAAATGGACTGTCTGGGTCGCTTTCGCGAGATCGGCGTCCATCACATAAAAATCATACTGCTCGGCCAGCTCGACCAGAGCCGTGCCATAAGCTTCACGAGTGGAATTCATTCGGCCACACATCCTTTCTGTGCCGTGGCATATCGCTCGCCCAGCTCCTTCATCGCGATCTCGTACTGCTCGTCGCTGATCGCGCTGCCGTGCCAGCCCGCCTGATTCTCCATAAACGAGACGCCCAGTCCCTTGGTTGTGCTTCCGAGCAGCAGCGTGGGCTTGCCGACGGTGCCGCGCGCCAGTTCCAAAGCGGCGAGAATCTGGCCGACGTTGTTTCCGTCAAGCTCGATCACCCGCCAGCCGAACGCCTCAAACTTCTCCTTGACCGGATACACCGACATGACCGCGTCGACCGAGCCGTCGATTTGCAGGTTGTTGTTGTCGAGGAAGGCGACAAGGTTATCCAGCTTATAGTGCGCCGCGCTCATCGCGGCCTCCCAGACCTGACCCTCCTGAATTTCGCCGTCTCCCAAAATGCAGTAGACCCGTGCGCGGGAGCCCTTCTTTTTGGCGGCGCAGGCCATGCCGCAGGCGATCGAGATGCCCTGTCCGAGCGAGCCGGTCGAGATATCGACCCCCGGCACCTTTTTGCAGTCGGGATGACCTTGCAGGATGCTGTCGATTTTGCGCAGGGACTTGAGCAGTGAAACCTCAAAATAGCCCCGCTCCGCCAATGCGGCGTAGTAGGCGGGGGCGGCGTGACCCTTCGAGAGGACAAAGCGATCCCGCTCCTCCCACTGGGGGTTCTGAGGATCGAGGTTCATCTCATGAAAATAGAGAACGCTCAGGATTTCGGCGATCGAAAGTGAGCCGCCGGGATGTCCCGAGCCCGCCTCGTGCATGCTGTCGACCATATCGAGGCGCAGCTTTTCCGCCATCAGCCGCAGCTGTGGCTCGCTATATTGCAATTTCATATTGGTTTCTCCTCTTTACAGAACGTCCGGCAGACCCAGCGCGGTCTGTCCGCCGTCGACATGGAAGCTCTGGCCGGTGATGTAGCTTGATTGATCGGTTGCGAGATAGACGACCACGTCGGCAATTTCGCCGGGGTCGGCATAGCGCTTGTAGGGGATG
>CAZVAV010000448.1:0-1746 GCA_964625135.1 uncultured Oscillospiraceae bacterium
TAATTGAAATTCCTCAATCCACAGCCAAGTATGTTTTTGTAAATACAGCTTGTTGATTGCCTCTAAACCATTGATTTGTCTGGGTTTTTCATATTATGCTGCAATTTTTTGGGTCTTATCAGGGGAGGCAACTGTACCGGTGCAGTCGCCTCCCCTGATAAAATGATTGTCATTTATGAAACCCGCCGCCCGGATGCCCTTTTCAGAAGAATCAAAAAGAAGCTTGCCATCACGGCGGTGAGTAGTCCTGACAGGAGGGAGGTGAGCCAGACTCCGTCGAGCCCCAAACGGGCGGGGAGGGTGAAAAGGGAGAAGAGTGGGAAGATCAGCGTTTTTCCAAAGGCGGTCAAGAACGAAAAGAGCGGGCGGTTCAGGGCGGTGAAGAAGGAGCTGGTGATTACCCCGAACCAGCCAACCAGATAGGAGAATGAGAAGAGCCGCATCGCCCGCAGGCTCATCTCATAGAGGGCGGGATCGTCCCCCTCGATAAAGAGCCGGATTATCTGATCCCCCCCGACCAGCATCAGCAGGAGTGCAGCCAGTGAAACGAGCGCTCCGGCCAGCAGGGTTCGTCCTTCGAGCGCTCTAAGCCGGTCAAAATGCCCGGCTCCGTAGTTATAGCTGATGGCTGGCTGCATCGAATCGGCCAGTCCGAAAAGGAGCGAGCCAACAATGCTGTCGATATACATGACGATCGAGAAGGCGGCTACGCCAAGCGGGCCGGTCAGGCCAAGCAGTACCGCGTTGAGGATGACCATGAGGATCGAGCCTGAGATGTTTGAGAAAAATTCCGAGCTGCCGTTGGCGAGCAGCGAGAGCACCTGCCGCAATGGAAGACGCGCCCACACCAGCCGGAGCGTCAGCTTCCCCCTGAGAAAGGGGAGATAACCGAGCAGCGTTCCCAACGCCAGACTGATGCAGGAGGCGAGCGCGGCCGAGCCGATGCCCCATCCGAAGCGAGCGATAAACAGGTAGTCGAGCAGGATGTTGACAAGCGAGAGAATTACATTGATCCACATGCTGTACCGCGCCCGCCCACAGATGCGCAGATAGTTATCCACCGCGAAGAAGATCATGACCAGCGGAGAGAAGGCGGCGAAAACCTGCATATAACGGGCGGAGAGGGCGGTAACGGTTTCGTTTGCCCCCATCATGCGCACGAGCGGCTCCGCCAGAAAAAAAGCGGCTGTTCCCACAACCATCGAAATCAGCAGAATCAGGCCGCTGCAAAAGCTGAAGATGCGGCTGGCCTTTTTCTCATCCTTCTGGCCGAGGCAGATCGAAATCTGTACCGAGGAGCCGACCGCGACCATATCCGAGAGGGCAAAGCTGATCATAATAAAGGGCATGACCAGCGAGACGGCGGCAAGTGCGTCTCCGCCCAGAAAGCGGCCGACAAAGATTCCGTCGATCACCACATAAAGGGAGGTGACCGCCATACTGATCATGCTGGGCACCGCGCAGCGGAAAAAGAGACGGCTGGGGGGGAGACTTTCAAAGATCTGATGGGATTGCATGCTGGATTTCCTCCGTAAATTGTTGCGTAAAGGTCTGTAGAACCTCGCAGAAATGTCCGATCTGCTCGGGTGTGTATTGATGCTCGATCGCCGCAATGGCTCGTTCAAACGGGCCGTCGTACTCCTGCAAAAGCTGCGCCACCTCGTCGCTGATCCGCAGAAGATAAACCCGCTTGTCCTGTGTTCCCTGTGGATAAAGATGTTTTCGGTTTTTAAGATTTGCCGTAGG
>CAZVAV010000449.1:0-1738 GCA_964625135.1 uncultured Oscillospiraceae bacterium
CAGTACAATCGAGTCCTTGGTCAGCCCACACTGCTGACTTGGCAGATTAATATGGGTCGGCAGCTTTGCCTTGTCGGTCTGGCTGGTAATTGCGGCAGCGATTACGGTGGGGCTGTAGCGGTTGCCCACATCGTTCTGAACGATCAACACAGGGCGCATCCCCCCCTGCTCCGAGCCGACGACCGGGCTGAGATCGGCATAGTAGATATCTCCTCTTTTAACCGTCATGGTTTCCTATCACTCTCCGTCCGATGGTTTGCAAAATTATCATGACCCGGAGAGCCGCGCCTTAAACAATAGCGCAGCAAAAGATGAGTCAGGAATTTTTCTCCTGCTTCATCCTATGCGACCGGAAAAAGACCGGTGCTATCCCTAATTGCCACTAAATGTAAATTCGGTGAAATCGATGCTGCCCCGATCGAGCTGTAATCGGGAATAGGTCAGATCCTCTCCACGGCAAAAAAGCTTTACCGTCCCCGCCTCGAGCAGCAGCTCCCCCTTTTCCTGTTGGGCGGCGGCACTTTGCAGCATGACAAAGCCGTTTTGCAACGCCGAGGGCAGCGAGGTGGACGGAAGGGACGTTTCGTCAAGCGTCAGCAGCAGCTCCCCCTGCGCGATTTCGCAGCTTCCCTGTGCGCAGGTAAAGGAAACCGGCACCGTCAGCTCCTCCCCGGTCAACGTGAGGAGCAGCCCTCCCTGCGCATCCCGCGAGAAGGAGCCCTCGTACTGCTCTGCGCACCATTCGAGGCTGATTCGCGAGGAAAAGGGACGGGATAACAGTTCGCTGGTATTGACCGCCGTCCCCCTCCCCCCCGCGCAGCCGGATAGAAAGCACAACGACCAAAAGAGCGCGAGCGCGCGTTTCATGCTGCATCCCCCTTATCATTTGTTTGAAAATGCTTGCCAATCCTGTTTTTCTGTGGTAAACTAATTACTCAATAGCATAAACGCCATGACGGAGAGAGTAAGCGATGGTTCCACGACCAGAGAGATCGGTTCACCGGCTGAAAGACCGATTACGAGGAGTATCGCTGAAGTTCACTTCCGAGCGGCGCCGCCGAAGCAATTGTGGTAAGCGGCGACGGGACATTCCCGTTATAGAATCAAGAGCGTCTGCTCCCGCTCGGGAGTGGAAATTCGGGTGGTACCGCGGAATGGAGTTTTCCTTTCGTCCCTTTTTCGATGTGAGAAGGGTCGGAAGGACTTTTTATTATCCGGCGCTGCCACAACATCCACAACCATTCTATTATGTATGAGGTGATCGTATGAACGAAGCAATCGGGCGGATCATTTCTTTGGCGGAGCAGGAGCTCCGCGCCGCCCCCAATCTCACTGCCCTTGACGCGGTTCGGGTCAAATATCTTGGCAAAAAGGGGGAGCTGACCGCTATTCTCAAGGGAATGGGCGGCCTCTCCCCCGAGGAGCGCAAGGCTGTCGGACAGGCCGCCAACGAAGCGCGCGCCGTCATTGAGGACGCACTCTCTGAAAAGCTGGCCGAGCTCAAGTCCGCCGAGCTGGATGCCCGGCTCGCCTCCGAGGTGATTGACGTCACCATGCCGGGTCGTCACACGCCGATCGGCAACCGCCATCCCATTAATCTTGTCATCGACGAAATCAAGGAAATCTTCCTCGGCATGGGCTTCGACGTTGTGGAAGGCCCCGAGGTCGAGCGCGATTATTACAACTTTGAAGCGCTCAACATCCCGAAGGATCATCCCGCCCGTGACACGCAGGACAC
>CAZVAV010000450.1:0-1735 GCA_964625135.1 uncultured Oscillospiraceae bacterium
CCTTTTATCTGATGGCTCATAATAACCCGGAGGATGCCGGGAAAATAAATAGCTGGGAAATGTACTTTGAACCGGTTGGAGGATGCACCCTTGCGGAGGCGTATCGCAGCAAAAATGTGGTTCGCGGACAGATTTGCTATCGTGAACAAATCGACAACTATTTTCGTACCAACATTTTGCGGGAAAAAACAGCGGAAGCCGAAGCGGATTTTCTTGAATGGTGCAGGCTGGATCACAAATATATGCGGTTGCAGTCCGCGCTGGAGGAAGAGTTTTCTTTGGCACAGCAAAACCTGATGGGAAATCATCGAACAATCGGCGTCATGGTGCGCGAAGGATACTCCAGTCTCAATAAGCTTAATTATGCGCTGATTGCGAATCATCCGGTTCAGCCGGAGCTTGAACAGGTCATTCAGGACCTACTTAGATGGATGAAGCTGTGGAACTGCGATCGTATATTTGTTTCTGCTGAATATCAAGAGACTATTGATGTGATGCAGAGCGCATTTGGAGAAAAGCTTGTGTATACCCAACGGGAGCGTAAGGATTTCTGTGCTGATACTCCAGAACAATATCAGCATTCACGTGAAGAGTATTACAACAGGGTTTCACGGGAACAGATCAATATTGATTACTTAAAAGAAGTATATATGCTTTCAAAATGCACCTGTCTGGTTGCCGGACGTGCGAGTGCAAGTATCGTGGCGGCACTGTGGAATGATGGAGCATATGAGCATAGACATATTTATGATTTGGGAAAATATACGGTAGATTCTGATGTTCCGATCGTTACACTGGACAGCAAGCAGTAGGACTTAGACGATAATTTAATTTTCCAATCACATGATCGGCAAGAAATATGAGGAAAAAGGCAAGGAGACCATTCATGAATAAAAAATATGCAAGATACCGTATGCAGGTCTATGAAAAGCCGATGCTGAAGGATAGCGCGTGTGCATTTATGAACATCGGAGAGAGTATTCAATTTCTGGCGATGGAAGAAATTTTTCGCCAGATCGAGCTGCCACGGGAGGATATTATCGATATCACAGCGGGTGAAGTGAAGTGCTATCAAGGGGATTCTCTCGTGCTTCCGGGGAAATTTATCCTGAACGATCGCCCGATTAACAGCGTCCTGCCCTTTCCAAACGGTGTTGAGCCAATTTTTGTAAGCAGCGTTATGCTGCGCAACGAGGAAATTTCGCCTGCTCTGGTTGATTACCTGAAGTGTCACCAGCCGATTGGATGTCGCGACGAACAGGCAAGAACGATGCTGCGGGAGCTTGGGGTTGAAGCTTATTTAATGGGGTGCTTTACCATTTGTCTTCCTAAAAGAAAAGTTGAGCCGAAAAACGGGAAAACTTTTTTGGTGGATGTTTCGGAGAATCTGGAACCGTTTATTCCGGAACACCTTAAGAAAGATGCCGTTCGCTTATCTCATGCGATTCCAGTCACGGCCACGGTGATGACCGCTGAGGAGGACGATCGTCTGAATCAGCAGGCGGCGGATTTGCTCAAGCGCTACGAGCAGGAGGCGAGCCTTGTTATTACCAGTCGCCTGCATGCCGCCGCACCCTGTATTGCGATGGGAATTCCGGTGATCGTAGCCAGTGATAACATTGATTTTCGTTACAGCTGGCTTGACAAGTTTGTACCGATTTATACTCTGGATGAATATTCGTCGATCAACTGGAATCCTTCTCTCGTGGATGCTGATGAGGTCAAGCAGCGTATC
>CAZVAV010000451.1:0-1731 GCA_964625135.1 uncultured Oscillospiraceae bacterium
AATGACGGCGGGGGTATTATCGAGCGTGTTGATCCGGGAAAGCGGATCCGAGACAACCGATTTTCTTAGATACCCCTCAAGATAGCCCCGCCGAACGCCGTCCTGAATTGCCCCGCTCAGGGAACCGTCGATGCGAAGCTCCTGCCCAAGCTCTACAAAAACGCAGGCCATGCCGGTATCCTGACAGATCGGCATCGAGAGGCGCTCGGCGCGGCGGTAGTTCTCGATGATGTCGTCGAGAACGCCGACGGCGGTCGGCCACGGCTCGGCCTGCCTGGCGAGGGTAAGCGCACCGCGCAGATCGTCGGGAAGGATGCGGTTGGCCTCGATGCAGAGGCTTCGGACGGCATCCGAAATTTCTGCGGCAGAGATCGTTTTCATAGGATCACCTCACAATCGAGTATAGCATGACGGAGAAAAAAGCTCAACCATTCCCCCGGGAAAAAAGCGGGGAACAGGGAGCAATAGAGGCGAAAAAGGGACCCCGCAAACCAAAGTCGGCTTGCGGGGCCCTAAGGAAAAGAGGGGAATTACCGGCGGCAGCACAAAAAGCTACCGCAGCCGCAGGAGCTGCTGGAAGAGCATCCGCAGCCCGAGATGCTGGAGGAGCAGCCGCATCCGCAGCCGCATCCGCGACGGCAGCCGCAGCGCGAGCAGCGGTCGCAGTCGCAGTCGCAGTCACGATCGCGGTCGCGGTCACAATCGCAATCGCAATTGCCGCGGGAGGAGAGGGTGACGGTGCCGGTCCAGCCACGCCCGTCCGTGATGGTCAGGACATTCGCGCCGCTGCAGCTCGAAGAGCCGTTGCTACTATTACAAGCCATAGGATTGAATCTCCTTATGATGAAGTGTAGAAGGGATACAGCCCATTTGAGGGGCATGGTATATCCTATGCAAGGCCGGGCTCAAAACGTTCCGGACGGATTGGGATGCTCGCGCTGCCAAGCCGCGCAAAGGGACAGCTTTTCCACGCGGGAAAGCTTCTTGAGAGCGGCCTCCCTGCGCATGGCGGAGCGCTTGTCGCCGCATTGCTCGAGATAGCCGAATCGTACCGGGCGGCGGGAACGGGTATATTTCGCTCCGACCCCCCGGTTATGCGCGTGCAGCCGTGCGTCGGGGTCGTAGGTCCAGCCGGCATAAAGGGTGCCGTCCTGACAGTGCAGCAGATAGGCGTAGGCCGGACGTTCCATGTGGCTTCTCCTTTGCTTGTTGATGGAAAAAGCATAGCGCGAAATGCCGCGCGGCGCAAGTGCCCTGCCAATCGGATGCCGGGCGTGGGGATACTTTTTGGGAAAAAGATAGAAAATGCTTGCGCTGAGTGGACAGCCCCCCGCCGCCGTGCTATACTTGGAAAAACGCGTCGGGCGGCATGTCCGGTGCGGCGCGCATCCTTTAATTCGGCCCGGGAGGTCGGCAAGGTTTGCTGAATTTGAATAGGCCGGAATTCCGGTACCGTCAAGGGCGCCTTGCCGCATGTCCGCATGTGGCTGGGGGTCTATTTTTGTTGCAAAAGTAAATGCGCCAAGGTTGGATACGATAAGGAGGAAGCGGAAAATGAAACGAAAAAACATTATGGATGCGTCGGATGTCGCCCGTGCCTCGATGCGGCTCGCCCATGAGCTGATTGAGCGCAACAAGGGCGTGGAGGATCTGGTGCTGATCGGAATTCAGCGCCGGGGGGTTCCGCTGGCAAAGCGGGTGGCTGAGCTGACCCCCTCATACTGGAAGGTC
>CAZVAV010000452.1:0-1726 GCA_964625135.1 uncultured Oscillospiraceae bacterium
AATCAGGGGTTCCAAAATCCGGCTCGCCAACATTTAGCGAGATGATGTCCTTCCCCTGTCCTCTCAGCTCAGCCACCCGGGCAATCAGCGCGGAGGTGGGCGAGCCGGAAAATTTGCTCATTTTTGTTGCAAGCATTGTTTTTCTCCTCTTTTCGTCCGTCGATCAATCAACGATCGACTCTTCTTCGGTGGCATTATTGAAAGCCTCGCCACTCCAAAGCCTTTCATTTTTCGCAACCAGCAGAGTTCCCATGACATCACCCGAAACATTGACCGTCGTATGGGACATATCAATCAGCCGATACATACCGGCAATCGGGCCCATCAGATCCATCGGCAGGTTGAGCAGGTTAAGGAAAATTGCACCGGTCACGATGCCGCCACCGGGAATGCCGGGGGCTGCGATGGACATAATGGTCGAGATGGTGATAATCATCAGAGTTTGGCCCCAGGTGAGCTGCAGACCGTAGATTTCCGCGACAAAGAAAGCAAGTATCGTTTTATACAGGGCAGCACCGGTCAGGTTGATGGTTGCGCCAAGCGGAATCGAGAAGGACGCGATCGACATCGGAACCTTAAACTTTTTGGTCGTGACGTCGAGGGTGATCGGAATGGTTCCCGCGCTCGAGTTGGTCGCAAGAGTGTTGATCCAGATTGGAATCATCGCCTTGCACATTTTTCCATATTTAACTCCCGTGTAAGCCTTAACCAATCCGCTCATGGCAAGCCAGATCAGCAAACAACCTGTCCAGTCGGTAAAAACGAATTTGGCCAGAACGCCAAAAAGCTGTGAGCCGTAAACCGCAATGGTGTTCGCCATCAGAGCAAAAACGCCGATTGGTGAGTAAATCATGATAATATCAAGCATCCGATAGATGATCTGTGCGCTCTGATCCATAAACTGGGTGACCGTTTTTGCTTTTTCTCCGAGAAAAACAAGCGCGATCCCAAAGATAAAGGAGAAGAAAATTACCTGCATAACATTTCCGCTCGCCATCGACTCAACGATATTGGTCGGCACCATATCAAAGAGGAAGTTGGTAAAGGAGGGAGTGGTGAGCTTGGAAGCGTCATAGGCTTCAACCCCGTCAAGCACAAACCCGGCTCCGGGATGGGTGACACTGACAACAAGAATACCGATTACGCAGGCGAGAACGGTCATTGTCGCATAGATGAGAACCACCTTGCCGCCGACCCGCTTAAGCTTCTGCACATCGCCGATCGAGGCAATGCCGCTGGTTACGCTAAAAAAGATGACCGGAACGATCAACATTTTGATCAGGTTCATAAAAAGGGTTCCGAGTGGTTTGATCCAGATCGAGAACTCATGAAACAGCATCCCTGCGGCAATTCCGGTGACGAAGGCGATTAAAATTCGGATTGGGAGATACTTCTTTCCAGTGAGTAACTGACTCATTTGGGATTCCTCCTGTACGTTTATCGATTCAATCGTATTTATTCTCCGTAGCAGCCGTCAATCAATTCGGTTCCTTTGGCTTCTAAGGTCTTCATCACCCATGCACGATTGGCTTTTCCCGCGGCAGCAGCCGCGACCTTCGCAGCATCTTGCTCGTGGAATTTTTTTGCGGCGGCCAAAACGTCGGCTGCGTCGGCCCGCGGGACGACAATTACGCCGTCGACATCGGCAACGATAATATCGCCGGGATAGACACTGATACCACCGCAGGCCACCGGGACGTTAATTTCGCCGGGGCCTTCCTTGTAG
>CAZVAV010000453.1:0-1723 GCA_964625135.1 uncultured Oscillospiraceae bacterium
TGAGCCGGGACTTGTTCCCGGCTCATTTTTCTTTCTGAAAAGCCCGCGCGACCCCATTGGTAACAATGCGCTGGAGGTTCTCCTCGACGATCCGCGCCTTAGCCTCCCAGCGGCACAGCTCGTCCAAATCACAGACCGCGAGCTGCTCCTCGGTGACATAGGGAAGGAATGCCCGGATGTGCAGACAGAGCGAATCATATACGCTACCTTCGATGGCGGCGATATGATCGTCTATAACTTTTTTACCGAGATATCCTTCGAAAGGCCCAGCAGGGCGAACAGCCTGTCGGTCAGGCTCATGCAGAGCGCCGGAAACTCCTCGATGTCGGCGATCAGCGCATCGAGCTGCTCCGGGACGATGTTATCGATGACGAAGGCACGGGTCGCCTTGGTCGGGCTGTTGGCGCTCGTCTTGACGAAGCGGTCATAGCTGGCCAGCGTGGGCTTGCGAAACAGATAGCTGCGCTGCTCGGTGGTCTCGTCGTCGAGCTCGAGCGTCACGCCGACGGTGTAAAGCTTCTCATACTTCGCCTTGATTGCCTCAAGGTCAATTACGTTATTCATAGATGCTGCTCTCCTTTGCGGTACTGTTTTTGCCATTTATTTTGGTTACAGAGCCTTGAGCCCATCGCGGACGATCTGCCCATAGACCAAAAATTCCACCTCAACGGTGAGGCTCTTATCGCCCTGCGCGCCCTTGTTCGTGACCTTGCTGGGGGTTAGGTTGTTGATGACGTCGTTCCTGATCCGCTCCCCATCCTTCGCATAGCTCACGATCACCTTGGGAATTTCCAGACTGTAGATGCCAGTCCCCTTGGATTTGCAGTAGGCCGCGAAGTCGTCGAAGTCCTCCTTCAGGAAGGTGATTTTGCAGTTGCCCTTGTAGTTGCCGCGCCCGTAGCCTCGGGGCATCGAGCCGCTGCCATAGACCAGCTCCTTTTCGAGCTCATCGTCATAGTCGATGCTTTGACCTTCCAGGTCAAGGCCGGGCATCTTCAGCGAAATATTCGACCAGCCGTAGCTGACCCCGTTAATCAGTCCCATTGTGCTCCTCCTCTCTTAATTGCCCGCGTAGGGGTTTTCCATGCCGAGATCAACCTCGATCTCCCGAATATGACCAACCGGTAAATAGCGAATCACCAGCTGCAGCGTCTCGCTGGCAAGGATGTTCTGCCCCTCCGGGATCAGAACCCGCGCGGAGGAAATCTCCTTGGCGGAAATCATCTCATCCAGCGGGATCATGGCAATCTCGCCGATCGCCGAAAGCTCGGCGTCGAGGTTGCTGATATCGACATACCGCTGGAGCTGGGTGAGCAGCCGCGCCCGGACATCCCGGCAGATTCGGTTGGTCACCCGGATGCGCTCGGCGTATTTGTAATCGCTGCCCTCGGGGCAGAGCAGCCGGGCGTTGGTGACATACCAGCCGAAGAGGCCGTCGTAGCGCCGCAGGGTCAGATAGCCCGCCGCGTCGAGCGTCCCGGCCTCCTCCTCGATCCCGGCGGGAGCAAGGGCGAGCAGCTTGTAGTCGGGGATCGCAAAGCTCCGGGTCTCTCCGATCGACTGCTGCACCGTCGCGCGGGCATAGAGCCCACAGACCAGACCGGCGAGGTTTATCTCCTGCGTGCTGCCGTCCATCCGGGCATAGACGCCGCGCGCCGCCACAACCTGCAGGTAGATGCTCTCCACACCGCGCCGCTGGCTGACCAGTGAGGTGACATAAGCA
>CAZVAV010000454.1:0-1721 GCA_964625135.1 uncultured Oscillospiraceae bacterium
ATTCACCCCAAAAATATCCGACATAACAGGCAGCAGCGACAAATCGGGACATCCAATCCCGCATTCCCATTTGGAAACAGCCTTGTCGCTGACCCCGAGCCGCTCGGCAACCTCGCGCTGGGTCATCTTCTTTTCTCGACGCAGCTGCTGTAGCAATGCGCCAATCTTGGTACAATCCATGTCTGCGAACCCACCTTCCCTCAATCAGTATACCCACAGAAGCGGCTGTGGTCAATCCACGCTCCGTAGAGTGACAGGGTCGCAGCAAATTGCCACGACCCTGTCACCCCTGATCTCGGTTTATTCCTCCTCGGCCAGAACAAATTTACTGCGCGCCGTCACCTTTCGGTCGTAGCAGGCAAATGCATCGTCGATCCGCTCCTGCGGTAAATGAGGGGTCACCAGACTAACCAGCGGGACGACCACCAGTGAGCCGATGATTGCAATTGCCCCGGCCATCGTCGGAGCCGTGAAGGGGAAAAAGAAGTTGCAGCCGGTCACGCCAATTCCCCAGAAAAAGCTGGCCCAGACCGAAGCGGTGGTGGTACGTTTCCAATAGAGCCCGTAAACAAACGGGCCAAGAAAGGAGCCCGCGAGCGCCCCCCACGAGAGGCTCATCAGCGTGGTGATCAGGCTGTTCGGAGAAAGGGCGATCGCCACCGAAAGAGCCACGAAAACGGCGCACAGCACCTTAATCACCATCACCCGGCGGTCGTTGTTGAGTGCCTTGGGGAACAGCGGACGCAGCACATCGAGGGTCACGGTCGAGCTTGAGGTGATCACCAGGGAGGAAAGGGTGGACATGCTTGCCGAAAGCACCAGAATCAGCACGACGCCGATCAAAAGGTCGGACAGGCTGTGGGCAAGCATGGCGGGAACAATCTCGTCAAAAACGACCTTCCCGTCGACTGGGGCATAGTAGAGCCGGCCAAAGGCGCCCATAAAGTACGAACCTCCCGCAATAATCAATGCAAAGGCTGTGGAGATGATGGTACCGGTGTGGATCGAACGCTCGTCGCGGATGGTATAAAACTTATGAATCATCTGCGGCAAGCCCCAAGTACCTAGGCTGGTGAGCAGCACCACTCCAAGCAATCCGATGGGGTCGGGGCCGAAAAAGGAGACGAGTGCGCCATCCAGATTGGGAGCCAGCGGGGATTCCATCTTGGAAAGCTGCTCGATCGCGGAAAAAAATCCGCCTCTTCCTTCCAGAATGCGTACCACTACCATCCCAATGCCTGCGATCATAATAATTCCCTGCACCAGATCGTTGAGAGCCGCCGCCATGTAGCCGCCTACCACAACATAGATTGCTGTAAGAACAGCGATGCCGACGACACACCAGACAAACGAAATGCCGAACGCCATCGAGAAAAGACCCGAGAGACCCTTGTAGACCGAGGCCGAATAGGGCACCAGAAAGGTAAAAATAATGATCGCCGCCACTGCCTTGAGCGCGGGGCAGCAAAACCGCTTGGCAAAGAAATCCGGCATGGTGGCGGATTCAAAGTATTTGGTCATGACGCGGGTGCGCCGCCCGAGTACCAGCCATGCCATCAGGCTGCCGATGAAGGCATTCCCAATTCCAATCCAGGCGGCCGAGATTCCAAAATCCCACCCAAACTGACCGGAATATCCGATAAAGACAACCGAAGAAAAGTAAGAGGTTCCATAGGCAAAGGCGGTAACCCACGGGCCCACGCTGCGCCCACCAAGCACAA
>CAZVAV010000455.1:0-1698 GCA_964625135.1 uncultured Oscillospiraceae bacterium
CTGCAATACTGTAATCTCAGCGAGCGCTGGCTGGAGGAGCTGCTTCGTGAGCGCAAGCTCAAGGTGGAGGATGTTTTTCTATTGAGCTGCAACCGCGCGGCAGAAATTCACCTCGTCAAAAAGGAGAAAAAATCGTGAAACGAGTTTATATTGCGGCGGTACTGTTCCTTCTTCTGATGATAGGATGCACCCTGTCCACTCGGTACATGCGCAGCACGACGCAGCAGCTTACCGAACAGGCCTCGGCAATCGAATCGGCGATACGAAACGGCGAAAGCCGGGCGGTCTCCTCCCAAAGGCTACAGGAGCTTCTGCAAAGCTGGGAATCCAAACGCCCGTTCCTTATCGCCATCGCCGGTCGAACCAGCTGCGAGCCGATCGAAACGGTGATCTCATCCCTTCCGGTTCGCTATGAAGACAACGATTACGGCGAACTGATGGCGGCATTGTCTCAGCTGTCGGCACATATTTCAGAGCTATGGGAGCTTCAGGCGCCCATGCTGATCAATCTGTTCTGATTTAACAATTTGCAGCAATTATTCCTGCTCTACCGTCTGTTCCTGCTCCTGCGGGTCTTCCTGCTCTTCCACGCTGCGGGGGAGCAAATTTTTCAGCTCCTCCATGAACGAACCGATATCCTTAAACTGGCGGTAGACCGATGCAAAGCGAACATATGCCGCCTCGTCGATGCTCTTGAGCTGTTCCATCGCCATTTCGCCGATCCGGCTGCTGGTACACTCCCGGGCAAGAGAGTTTTGCAGCGTCGCTTCAATTTCATCGACCGCCTTCTCAAGCTGCGAAAGGGAGACCTGGCGTTTTTCACAGGCGCGCAGCATGCTGTTGAAAAGCTTATTCCGGTCAAATCCCTCGATCGATCCATCCTTTTTCAGCACCATCAGCGGCACTGTTTCAATCGCCTCATAGGTGGTAAATCGGCGTTGGCATTTTAAGCACTCGCGGCGGCGGCGAATTCGCTCGCCATCGTCGGTTGGGCGGGAATCCACCACCTTGCTCTCACCAAAGGAGCAAAACGGGCATCTCATTCTTCAATTCCTCCTTGCGTACTTCCTACTGTGAGTATAACATGTCCGAAAGCCTGTTGCAACGCCGCGCTTATGATTCGGCGGAATACTTTGCCTGATTCCGCCCTGTATCGGCAAGCATTTTTATGGATACCGGCGCAGCCCCTCCCAGAGAGCGACAAAAAACCGTTCCCTTCGTTTGCTGTCGAAACGTGGAAACGGTTTTATCTGATTCATTCAAATATTCTCTAGTAAATGGTAGCTTTTTGCCAATTCAAGCTCATCCAGATAATTGCTGCGATACAATTCCACCATCACATGCCCGTTGTAATCAATCGAACGCAGAACCCCGGCCATCTCGCCAAAATCAAAGCTTCCTTCCCCGGGGGCAAGGCAGTCATGCGCGGCATCATGATCACTGACGTGGACATGCCGCAGGTTTCGCCCCGCCAGCCTGAGCAGCGCGAGCGGATCCTCTCCTGCCCGCACCGCCTGCTTAAGGTCGATCGTAAGCCCCACGTCGGGGATCGCGCGGATGAGCTCGGCAAGAAAGTCCGCCCTGCCGCCGTAAAACCGCGCAACATTTTCCTGACAGACCTCCACCCCGTATTCCCGCCCCGCCTGCATCAAACCGGCAAATCGCTCAAAGTAAAGGGATCGTTCGACCGGAATAAAG
>CAZVAV010000456.1:0-1695 GCA_964625135.1 uncultured Oscillospiraceae bacterium
TGATTTACAGCCTCGTCGCCCTGGCCCTTTACCTTTCGTTCCGGACGTTGAACATCGCCGACCTGACGGTCGATGGCTCCTTCACCCTCGGCGCCGCCGCCGGGGCGATGCTCACCACCCTCGGGCATCCGGTTCTCGGGCTCCTTGCCGCCGCCGGGGCCGGGGTGCTTGCCGGGATGGTCACCGCCCTGCTCCAGACCGAGCTGAAGGTGCAGCCGATTCTGGCCGGTATCATCACGATGACCGCCCTCTATTCGATCAACCTGCGGGTGATGGGCAACCGCTCGAACCTGCCGCTGCTGCGGGTCGAGACGGTTTACACCCTCTTTGCGGCGATGCTGCCCGAGCCGCTGCGGCCGTGGGCAAAGCTGATCCTCTCCCTTGCGATCACCGCCGCCGCCTCGATCTTTTTGTTCTTCTTTCTCAGAACCCGGCTCGGCCTGTCGGTTCGAGCCACCGGGGACAATCGCATCATGGTGAGCGCGTCCTCGATCAACCCGGCCTTCACCACAACGGTGGGGCTCGCGCTCGCCAACGCCTTTGTCGCGCTGGCGGGGGGGATGCTCGCGCAGTACCAGATGTTCTCGGAGATCACGCTGGGCACCGGCATGGTGGTCATCGGATTGGCTTCGCTGATCATCGGCGAGGTCATCGTTGACCTGTTCGTCCGCTCGCCGGGCGTCGGCTCGGCGATTCTCGGCGCGATTCTCGGCGCGGTCGTCTACCGCGTCATCATCGCAATGGCGCTTTCCGCCTCGGTTTCGACCTCCGACCTCAAGCTCGTTTCGGCGCTGATTGTCACGGCGGCCATCTCGTTCCCGGTCATCCGCGACCGCTACCGGCTCTACCGGCTCAGAAGGGAGGCCAGACGCGATGCTGACGCTTAAAAACATCTCGAAAACCTTTAACCCCCACACCGTCAACGAGAAAAAGGCGCTCGACGGCTTTTCGCTTCATCTGGAGCAAGGGGAATTCGTCACCGTGATCGGCTCAAACGGCGCGGGGAAATCCACCGTCATGAACGCCGTCGCGGGCGTGTTCCTGATCGACGCGGGGCAGATTCTGCTCGACGGGCAGGACATCACCTTTATGAAGGATTACCGCCGCGCGCGGCAGATCGGACGACTCTTTCAGGACCCGCTTTCCGGCACCGCGCCGAGCATGACCATCGAGGAAAACCTTTCGCTCGCCTACATGCGCACCGCCGGGCATGTTTCCCCCTTCGGGCTCTCCTCAAAGGCTCGCGGCTACCTGCGCGAGCGGCTGGAGGCACTGGGACTGGGGCTGGAAAACCGGCTATCCTCCCGGGTGGGGCTGCTTTCCGGCGGGCAGCGGCAGGCGCTGACCCTGCTGATGGCCACACTGGTTCCGCCGAAGGTGCTGCTGCTCGACGAGCACACGGCGGCGCTTGATCCGGCCACCGCCGAAAAGGTGCTCGAGCTGACCCGCAGGGTTGTCTCGGAGAACGGAATCACCTGCATGATGATCACCCACAACATGCGCTCCTCCCTCGAGCTGGGCACCCGCACCATCATGATGGACGCGGGGCGGATTATCCTCGACATCACCGGCGAGGAACGCAAAAAAATGACCGTCCCCGGCCTGCTTGAGCGGTTTCGGGCCGCCGCCGAGCGGGAGCTCGATAACGACCGAATGATGCTGGATTAAAAACAGAGCAAAAAGTTTCGATCAAAC
>CAZVAV010000457.1:0-1687 GCA_964625135.1 uncultured Oscillospiraceae bacterium
ATGAAACGCGGGATGCTTCAAAACAATTCCTCCCGGTTGGTATTTTTCAAGGGAGACACCGCTTCCCTTTTCTTTCCGAGTATAGCATACCCCATTCATTTTTCGCAACGCCCGCCACAGGCGCGAAAGCACAAAAAACCTTACGATGACACCATTGAGGGAAATAAAAGGACTTTTCACGAAAAAAGCAAAAAAAATTTGATCATTGTGCTATAATACAGCGAAGCATAACGAAAGAATCACAAGGAGGAAACACTCGCATGAACAAACGCATTTTAAGTCTGCTTCTGGCTGCCTGTATGGCTCTCTCGCTACTTCCGGTCTTGACACTGGCCGGATCTCCCATCTTTTTGGATAGCGCAAAATACGATATTCCACCCTCTCAGGTGGGAACAGCGATCACCCCCATCGATCTTTCGGAGGCGGTGTACAACGGCACGCCCCCCTATGTCTTTACCGCTGAAGATCTGCCCGAGGGTCTTTCGATCGGCAGCAGTTCGGGGATCATCAGCGGCACACCAACGCGGGCGATGCCGGAGGGAGAGGCGAAGATCATCGTAACGGACAGCGGTACCCCTCCCGACAACACCGAATGGATCCTCATCAACTATGGCGCTGTTGAAGCGGCGCCGCAATGGGACGGCTCCTGGAACGACACTATTTTTGACACGGATGCGATCGGCTTTAACTACGGCGATAACGGACACCTGCTGGTCCAAAAGCCGAGCGCCGGGTGCTACACCTACGGTGTCGCCTCGATCAAGGACGGCGTAGCGCTAACCGCCGAGGACCAGTCCCAAAAGCCCGAAGGCGGCTGGAACTGGCTGCTGCACAACGACGCCGGAAGATCGGTTCTGACCCTCAACGACGCGGTGATCCAGAACACCAGCGGCAAAAACGACACTCTGATGTTGAAGGATGATCTGGAGCTTGTCCTGCGGGGCAGCAGCTCGATTGGCGCCAACGACGGAGAAGTCAGCAGGAGCGGCAGTGCGGTCAGCGGGTATCTCGCCGGGCTTCGGATATCCGGTGACGGCCAGCTCACCGCCGAGGGCGCACAGATTGGGATCTGCTTGTCCGGCTCAAACAATGGCGCGGTGCTGACCGTTACGGGCAGCCCCACCGTTGTCGCAACCAGTGAAAACGGTATCGGGATTCGTGCCAGGGACGGAATCAGCATCCTGGGCGGTCATGTCATCGCGCGCGGAGGAAGGATGGCGATGGAATCCGCCCCCGACCTGACCGGCTACACCAACCCAAGCATCATCGCCGCCACCGACCTTGAGGGAAAAAACACGGTCACGTATCACGCGAACCAAATTACCACCTATCAGTATCTGGAGATTTTGGCGGAGCTCTCCGACGAGGATAAGCTGGAAGCGTCCGCGTCATCGATCGAAGCGGCGCTGGCAAAGGCGACCGTTTCCAATAGCACCACGGCGCAGATGATCCTCGAGCTGGCAAACGACGCCGCCCTGTACGACGTGACGGCTTCGTGGGACGCGCAGGACGGCTTTGTTAAGGCGAACGCCACCACCCTCTCCGTCGGAAAAATTACCGGCAAGCTTCTGCTGACTCTAAACGAAATCACCTATGAGCTTCCTATCGAGCTGACCATCGCCAAGCTTCCGTCCGGCGGCAGCGGCGGCAGCAGCGGCAGCGGCGGAGACTCCTCGGACTCTGCTAC
>CAZVAV010000458.1:0-1667 GCA_964625135.1 uncultured Oscillospiraceae bacterium
TCAAAATGTACATCACAAGGATGATCCATAGCAACGTCTGAAAAGACCTTGACCACATCTGCATCACCCCCTTTCACAGGGGTGACCAACCGCCTACCGTTTGTGACAGCGCCGCTATGAGCTTATCATAACGGCGCTG
This sequence comes from uncultured Oscillospiraceae bacterium, assembly GCA_964625135.1. Classification (GTDB taxonomy): domain Bacteria; phylum Bacillota; class Clostridia; order Oscillospirales; family Ruminococcaceae; genus Yanshouia. Next base: position 140 of record CAZVAV010000458.1, read on the forward strand.
TTTTTGTCAATTTCTGCATTTGCTGACAGAGCTGCTGCCCCCTTGCAAAATCGCCGCCGTGAAAATCATAAAAATCTTCTCATCGGCGTTTTCGCCATCACCCCGCGCCAGTCGCAGCGATAGGTCACCCAGGCCAGCGCCGCCGTGACCGCGGCGCCCCAAAACACATCGAGAATCGAGTGCTGCTTGATGAACACCGTCGAGGCGCAGATCAGCAGCATCCAGCCCCAGACCACCGCCTTTGCCCATCGCGCTTGCCGGGGGTCGCACCCAAAAACCACTGCGATGGCGACGCTTGAGCTGACGTGGATCGACGGGCAGACATTGCGGGGTGAATCAAAGCCCTGCAGCAGCCGAACCATCGAACGCAGCAGGCCGCCGCCCTCAAGCGGAACCCGCACCTCCACCGAAATGGGATAGACAGCATAGGTGAAGAGTGCGACGGTCATGCCCGAAAACATCAAAAAGCAGAGGTTCTGAAACTGCCGCTTGTCCCGAAGCAGATAGTAGCCAAGGGACAGAGCCAGTGCGATAAACCATGAAAAATAGGGAATTGCAAACAGCTCGTTAAACGGAATCCTCTCATCCAGCGCGCAGGCAATCAGGTGCTGCGGCAGCACAACCACCTCCAGCAGCGCGAAGGCGATCAGATAAAATACCCAGTAGAGCAGAAATCCCGCTTCGTTATGCTCCCGAAGCCAGCCTTTGATCTGAACCATGCCTGTTTATCCTCCCAATTGACGCGCTACTTTTCCCCGCAGGGCAGCACCTTTTCAAACACCGCGGTCATCCGGGGCGAAAGGGCGCGGTCGATGTGCTCCCCGCCGAAATACCAATGCCGATAATGCACCGTTTGGGCGGTGACCCGCAGAAAGGCGGTCAAGGAATTGATCCTCTGATGGCACGGGTCGACCAGCCCGAGCTCAAGGTCGGGGTGCTGGTGGGTGATGATGAGATCGACCTCGTTCCCGGCGCGCTCGAGCGAGGCACGAGCCGCCGCAAGCTCCTCGGTCGACGGCATCTCATGCGGCCACCAGTTGACCCCCTCCTCCCGCTCGTCGGCGTCGATGCTTTCCCCTCCGCCGAGGGCGAACACGCGAAGTCCTTCGATGGTAAAGACCTCGCCGCGCTGCATCCAAAGGATATTCTTGCCGACCCGGCGCACCCGCCCGCCGCAATACTCCTCCTCGGGGCACTGCTCCAGCAGGTCGAGGTTGTCATGGATGCCCTCCACAAACAGAATCATGCAGTCAAGCCGTTCCAGCCGGGCAAGCCGCTTTTTCTCCTTCTCGGTTTTGTCCCATACAAAGCCAAAGTCCCCGCAGATCAGCAGGTGATCCTGCCGCTTCGGGAAAAGCTTCTTAAATTGTTTGAAACGGCTTTCGTCGCCGTGGGTGTCCCCAGTGACATAGATCATCGGTTGCGCCACTCCTTTTATTCCGGCAGAACTGAGTCAAGATTCGCCGCAAATATGTCGGTTTGTTAAAATACACCGGAATGGTTTGAAAAAGGGCAAATCTTTGCTATA
>CAZVAV010000459.1:0-1659 GCA_964625135.1 uncultured Oscillospiraceae bacterium
GCCTGTTTGAAAAGGCCGCGCTGCTCGACTGCACCGTTCTGGCAACCGGACATTATGCGCAGATCGAGCAGGACAGCGCGACCGGGCGCTTTTTGCTGCGGCGCGGCGTTGACCGTGCGAAGGATCAGAGCTATGTCCTCTACGTCCTGAGCCAGCAGACCCTCGCCCACACCCTTTTCCCGCTCGGCGGGCTGACCAAGCCGGAGGTTCGCGCGCTCGCCGCGGCAGAGGGCTTCCCCACCGCGTCAAAATCCGAAAGTCAGGACATCTGCTTTGTCCCGGACGGGGACTACGCCGCCTTTTTGGAGCGTCATCTGGGTCTGACCTCCCCGCCCGGCGCGTTTGTCTCCCGCGACGGCGCACAGCTTGGAACCCATCGCGGCATGATCCGCTACACCCTCGGTCAGCGCCGGGGGCTGGGTGTTTCGGCCGACCGGCGGCTCTTTGTGGTCGAAAAGGATCTTGTTCATAACACCGTCGTCCTCGGGGATGAGGCCGACCTCTACGCCCGGCGGATGCCGGTGGGGGCGGTCAACTGGGTCTCCTCCCCGCCGATCGCCGCGCCGCTGCGGGCAAGGGTAAAATCCCGCTATCGGCAGGAGGCGCAGCCCGCCTGGCTGCATCCGAATGAGAACGGCGTCCTCGTCGAATTTGACAGTGCGCAGCGCGCGCTGACCCCCGGACAAGCGGCGGTCTTCTACGACGAGCAAACGGGGGAATATGTATTGGGGGGCGGCACCATCCGCCCGACCCGACTGGAGGAACCATGAAGGAAGAATTCTCCCGCGCCGCCCTGCTTCTCGGGGAGGAGGCGCTTTGCCGCCTCGCGGCTTCCCATGTCGCCGTTTTCGGGGTGGGCGGGGTCGGATCGTTCTGCTGCGAGGCGCTTGCCCGCGCCGGGGTCGGTACAATCACCCTCTTCGACTCGGACACGGTTTCGCGCTCGAACATCAACCGGCAGATCATTGCGCTGCAAAGCACGGTCGACCGGCCAAAGGTCGCGGTCATGGCGGTGCGGATTGTCGACATCAACCCCGATGCAAGGGTTTTTCCCCATCAGGTTTTTTACACCGCCGAAAACGCGGAGGACTTTCCGCTGGCGCAGTATGACTACCTGATCGACGCGATTGATACCGTCTCCTCCAAGCTCACGCTGATCGAGAGAGCCTATGCCGCCGGTGTGCCCATCCTCTCGAGCATGGGCACCGGCAACAAGCTCGACCCCTCCCGCTTTCGCTTGGGGCCGATCGAGAAAACCTCGGTCTGCCCGCTTGCCCGGGTCATGCGGTATGAGCTGAAAAAGCGCTCGATCCAAGGGCTGCGGGTGCTCTGGTCGGACGAACCGCCCCATACCCCCGCGCAGGGGAGCGAGCCGCCCGCCCCGGGGCGCAGACAAACCCCCGGCAGCCTTTCCTTTGTCCCGCCGGTCGCCGGGATGCTGCTGGCCGGGGAGGTAATCCGTACCCTCGCCGGGGCAGACTAAGACCGTGTCCTCGCGAATCCTCGAGCCAGCCACCATTGAAAGGAGTTGTTTTCATTGCAGTATACCGGCAGGGTCTTTCGACCCCCAAGTGAAGCCTATAGCCTGTTTGTTCAGGCCACGATCGGCTGCTCCCATAACAAATGCGCCTTTTGCCAGATGTATAAGGAGAAGCAGTT
>CAZVAV010000460.1:0-1650 GCA_964625135.1 uncultured Oscillospiraceae bacterium
CGATGCTGCGCCGGGCTGTGCTGAACGACCACAACAGGAGGAAGCAATGATCTACTCACTGCGCGGAACGCTGCTGCTCGCCGAACCGGGCGCGGCGGTCATCGAATGCGGCGGGGTGGGCTACCGCTGTGCGGTTTCTCTCAATACCCTGTCCTCGTTGCCCCCTCGCGGAAGCGAGGCGACTCTTTATACCCATATGCAGGTGCGGGAGGATGCGATTGATCTCTTTGGCTTTGCCGAAGAGCGGGAGCTTGCCTCCTTTCGGCTGCTCACCTCGGTCAACGGGGTGGGAGCCAAGCTCGCGCTGGTGCTGCTGTCGGATTTTACCGCCGACCGGCTGGCGCTGGCCGTCGCCGCGGAGGACGCCAAGGCGTTGACCCGCTCAATGGGGGTGGGCAACAAGCTCGCCCAGCGGATTGTGCTGGAGCTCAAGGACAAGCTGGGCGGCTTCGCGGGAAAGGATACGGCCGCGCTCGAGCAGGTTTCCCAGTCGGTCTCCTCGAAGGGGGCGCTCGGCGAAGCGCTCGAAGCGCTTGCCGCGCTCGGCTACGGACAGTCCGAGGCGGCGCTGGCTCTTTCGGATACGCCAAAGGACGCCTCCGTCGAGGAGATGATCCGGGTGGGATTGAAAAAGCTGTCTAAATTCCGATAAAAACAGACGGATTCCGTCATCAGGCAGAAAGGGGGAGGCGCTTTGCTGCGCAACGACCAGACCGATTTTGAAAACCGAATCGTCGCGCCGGACTACGCCCCACAGGACAGCGAAACCGAGCTTTCGCTGCGGCCTAAAACCCTCGGCGAATATATTGGTCAGCAGAAGGCCAAGGAAAATCTTTCGATCTTTCTCGAAGCGGCGAAACGGCGGGGGGAGCCGCTCGATCACACGCTTTTTTACGGCCCGCCGGGGCTGGGCAAAACGACGCTGGCGCAGATCGTCGCCAACGAGATGGGGGTGCAGATTCGGGTGACCTCCGGCCCCGCGCTCGAGCGGCAGGGGGATCTCGTCGCGCTGCTGACCAATCTGGGGGAGCACGATATCCTTTTCATCGATGAGATTCACCGCCTCAACCGTTCGGTAGAGGAGGTGCTTTACCCCGCGATGGAGGACTTTGAGCTGGATATCATGATCGGCAAGGGTCCCTCGGCACGGTCGATCCGCCTCGACCTGCCCCACTTCACGCTGATTGGAGCGACAACACGGGCGGGACAGCTTTCCGCTCCGCTGCGCGACCGGTTTGGGGTGCAGATGCATCTGGAGCTTTATTCGACCGACGAGCTTTGCGAGATCGTCTCGCGCAGTGCCAAAATTTTAGAGATTCCCTGCGAGGAGCGCGGCGCGCGCGAGCTTGCCCGCCGCTCGCGCGGAACCCCGCGTATCGCAAACCGCTTCTTAAAGCGGGTGCGGGATTTCGCTGAGGTGATCGGAGACGGGATTATCACCGGAGAGATCGCCGACCTCGCCCTCTCGCGGCTGGAGGTCGACGCCTTGGGGCTCGACGCGGTTGACCGCAAGATGCTAGCCGCCATTCTGCAAAACTACCGGGGCGGCCCGGTCGGGCTTGAGACGCTCGCCGCCGCGACCGGTGAGGAAGCGGTGACCATCGAGGACGTCTATGAGCCTTATCTGATGCAGATCGGCTTTTTGACCCG
>CAZVAV010000461.1:0-1640 GCA_964625135.1 uncultured Oscillospiraceae bacterium
CGATTATCACGCGGCACGCGTACTGCCAGGCTTTGATTTAAACGCCAAAGTAAGACTGCTTCAGGAATTTTCGGACCGTGCGGAAATTATATTCTGCATCAACGCATCGGACATTGAAAAGAATAAAATTCGCGCCGATATCGGCATTACCTATGATATGGATGTACTGCGCCTGATAGATAACCTCCGTTCCATGGAGCTTTATGTAAGCAGCATTGTCATTACGCAATACAGCGGGCAGGCGGGTGCGGACACGTTCCGTAAAATGCTTGAGGGGCGCGGCGTAAAAACTTATCTGCATTATCCTATTAACGGCTATCCCGCAGATGTGGACCTGATCGTCAGCGATCAGGGCTACGGCGCCAATGAATATGTCGAGACTACACGGCAGCTGGTCGTTGTGACAGCTCCGGGGCCATGCAGCGGAAAGCTCGCTACCTGCCTTTCACAGCTTTATCATGAAAACAAGCGCGGTATCAAAGCAGGGTACGCAAAATTTGAAACCTTTCCGGTTTGGAACCTGCCGCTGAAGCATCCGGTCAATCTTGCCTATGAAGCAGCAACAGCGGATTTAAAAGATGTCAATATGATCGACCCCTTCCATCTGGATGCATACGGCAAAACATGTATCAATTATAACCGTGATATTGAAGTGTTTCCTGTGGTAAAAACTATCCTTGAACGAATCGGCGGTATGCGTGAAATCTATCAGTCCCCCACCGATATGGGCGTTAACATGGTAGCATATGGAATATATGATGATGAAGCGGTACAGCAGGCGTCGCGCCAGGAAATCATCCGCCGTTATTTTACCGCACGCTGCGAATACCGCATGGGGCGTGTCGACATTGAAACCGCCCAGAAAACGGAGCTTATCATGAAACAGCTCGATCTCTCACCGTCAGACAGGAAAGCCTTTGCTCCCGCAGAAGAGCGTTTTGCACAGGAAAAAGTACCGGTTATGGCAATTGAGCTGCCTGACGGCAAAATTGTAACAGGAAAATCTTCATTACTTATGAATAATACTGCAAGCTCAATTTTAAATTCCATTAAATGTCTTGCAGGCTTGAGCGATGAGCTGCATCTGCTGTCACCAATTATATTGGAGCCGATTTTACAGCTGAAACGCGACTCATTTGGTGAAAAAAATCCCGTGCTGAGTTTAAAGGAAGTGCTTATTGCACTCTCTATTTGCGCGGCGACCAATCCAACCGTGGAACTTGCCCTTTCCAAGCTCGAACTGCTGCGGGGCTGTGAGGCGCATGCCTCATCGATGCTGCTGCAAAATGATGAAAAAATACTGAAAAGTCTTGGACTCAACGTTACGTGTGACCCATACTTCTCTTCCAAGGAACTATACAGAGCATAATCTGAAGCGCGGAATTTTTTATTCTGCGCTTTTTAAAAAGATTGGAGGTGCAGAGATGAAGCTGGACAGGCTGATGGGTATTTTGGCTGTTCTTCAGAGCAAAGACAGAGTAACCGCGCCGTATTTGGCAAAAAAATTTGAAGTGTCACGGCGCACGATCAACCGTGATATTGAGGAGCTTTGCAAAGCCGGTATCCCTATTGTAACCACTCAGGGATCAAACGGCGGCATTTCCGTGATGGATGGATATAAGATAGACAAGTCGATCCTG
>CAZVAV010000462.1:0-1628 GCA_964625135.1 uncultured Oscillospiraceae bacterium
CCTCAAAAGTGCCTATCTGCGCAGGGTGACCGCCTGCGACGAGGAGCAGCTCCAGCAGTTTCCCTCACCGGAAACCCCGGATCAGCTTTTGATCGAGCGGGATGGTGCACAGAACATCCGCCGGAAGATAGAATCGTTACAGGAACCGTACCACAAGGTCTCCGTTCTTTTCTTTTTGGAGGAAAAATCGGTCGAAGAAATTTCTACATTGCTGGACAGGCCCCCAAAAACGGTGCAAACCCAATTATATCGAGCCCGAAAGCAACTACAGCAGCAGCTCAGAGAGGAGGAGGCAAAGGAATGAACCAATATTTTGACCCAAACGGTCATCTGACCGATGACGCGCTGGATGCGCTGATCAATGGAGAGCCGGATGAATTATCCCGGCTTGAGATTTCCGAGCATCTTTCCTTTTGCGATTGCTGCACCGAGCGGTATACCGAATTGCTCTGCGGCTCCGTTTTGCTCGATCCTCCCGCGCCGTTGGCCAAGCCGGTTCTGCACCGGATCGCAAAGCGCGCCCGTACCCTCTTTTTTCACCGCTATGTGGCGGCGGGAATTGCAGCCTGCCTTGCGCTGACCTTCTGGTTCACCGGCGCCTTTGAGCCGCGCTTTGAACAGCCCACTCGCCACTATACGGCGGCCTACAGCATCTCGGAGCAAATTACCAACCGGACACAAGCGCTCGGCATCAAGTTTGCCGACGGTTTTCAAAGCTTTTTTGAGCAGTTTTCTAACCTTGACCTGAAGGGAGTCTTCCAGAATGAAAAAAAATAGCTTCTTTACCTTTTGCTTCGCATTCATCCCCGGGGCGGGACAGATGTATCTCGGCATGATGAAACGCGGCGTATCGCTGATGCTGGCCTTCTCACTGGTCAGCATGCTTGCCGGATTTCTCAACCTGCCGATCCTGACGATCTTTCTCCCGGTGCTTTGGTTTTATGCCTTCTTTGATACCTTCAACAGCAAAAACCTTTCCCACGAGCAGAGGATCGCGCAGGATGCTTTTCTGTTTTCGCTTGACGAGGCGCTTACGCGGGACTGGATGGCAGTGATGAAGCAGCGCCACACCCTCGTAGGATCGGGGTGCATCGTGCTCGGAATCTATTTGCTCTACAACAGCCTGATTCGCCCTTTTTTGTGGCGGATTTTCGATCATCTGCCTTGGCTCCATGATCTTCTCCGCGCATTTCCCTCTCTGATTGTAGCCATCGCGGTCATCTCCCTTGGCGTTCATCTGGTTTTCGGGGGCAGAAAGAATTCCGCCCCGCCTGCGGAGGAGGATTTTGTGGAATATGGAGGAAGCAAGCATGAATGAGCTTCACGACGAGAAATTAAACGAAAATCAAAACACCTTTACAGAAGAAAATCCGACGCCAAAATGCGCGATTCCCGCTTCCCCTTCTGCTGCTCCGCCCCGGCAGCAGGTTCGCCGGGTCGGCACCTTCACCATGGGTCTCTCGCTCATCGCGGCGGGCGCAATCGCTCTGATCTGCCTCTTCTCGCCTACCTTTGATATTGCCGCGGTTCTTCGCTTTGCTCCGCTGGTTCTGATCTTTCTTGGGGTGGAAATCCTGCTGGCTCATCTTTTGCATAAAAACGACCGGCTTAAGTATGATTTTTTAAGC
>CAZVAV010000463.1:0-1615 GCA_964625135.1 uncultured Oscillospiraceae bacterium
GGGTGGGAATGACCCCGGAGGAGATCAAGGCGGTGCTCTCGGCCAAACGGGGGCGTGCCGCGGCCGGACGGGGACGGGGGCTGGCGATCGTCACCCGGCTGCTTGCGCAAAACGGCGGCGGCTTTGCCATTGAGAGCGAGGCCGGGCGCGGCACCACCATCACGATTCTGTTTGAAAGGGAGCGTCCCGATGAAGTATAAAATTTTAGTCATCGACGACGAGCGGCTCATCCGCCTCTCGCTGCGGGAGGGGTTGTCCGACCTTGACTACGAGGTGGAGACAGTGGGGGAGATTGGCGAGGGACTGGAGCTTGTTGAGCGGTTTGCCCCCCATTTTGTCCTGCTGGACAACCGCCTGGGGGAGGCGCGGGGAATCGACTTTATCGAGGCGATCAAGCGGATCGACGACGACATTCAGCTGGTCATGATGACCGCCTACGGCTCGGTTTCTCAGGCGGTGGAGGCGGTCAAGCGGGGCGCCTACGACTACATTCAGAAGCCGTTTGACCTCGATGCCCTTGACCTGCTGATCCGGCGCTGTATGGAGCAGCTCACCGCCCGGCGCAGCCTGGGACTGGCCGGCCCGCCCCGCCACGAGCTGATTGGGGAGAGCCCCGCGGTCGCCCGCATCCGGGGATTGATCGGGGTCATCGCCAAAAACGACAATGTCGACCTGCTGATTCGCGGGGAGACGGGAACCGGCAAGGAGGTGGTAGCCAATCTTGTCCACCGCCAGAGCGCGCGAAGCGGGCTGCCGATGGTCAAGATCAACTGCGGCGCAATCCCCGAAAATCTGCTCGAGTCCGAGCTGTTCGGCTACGAGCGGGGCGCATTCACCGGAGCGGTCAAGACCAAGAAGGGGCTGCTGGAGCTTGCCGACGGCTCGACCGTCTTTCTCGACGAGATCGGCGAGATGCCGCTTACGATGCAGACCAAGCTTTTGACCTTTTTGGAGGATCGGCGGTTTAAGCGGGTCGGGGGGCTTCGGGACATCGAGGTCAATGTCCGGGTGATCGCGGCCACCAACCGGGATCTCAAAGCGGCGATCGGCCGCCGCGAGTTTCGCGAGGATCTCTTCTACCGGCTCAATGTCATGCAGATCGAAATCCCCTCGCTGCGGGAGCGTCCCGAGGATATCCTGCCGCTCGCGCGGCATTTTCTGGGGCGCTGCAACCGCAAATTCGGAAAGAACATCCGGGATCTCTCCCCGGCCTTTGCCAAGGAGCTGACCTCCTATTCCTGGAAGGGAAACGTTCGGGAGCTGCGCAACATCATCGAGCGCTCCGCCCTTTTCTGCGAGGGGGAGCTGCTCGAACGGGGAGCGCTGCTCGAGGAACGTCCCCCCGAAGCGCCGCCCGCACCCGCGGGTTGGGAAAACGGCAGCATCGATCTGCCCGGCGAGATCGCCCGGCTTGAGCGCAGCTATATCGAGGAGGCGATGCGCCGGTCGGACAACAACCTCTCGAAGGCGGCCGAGCTGCTGGGGCTGACCCGTTTTTCGCTGCGAAGAAAGCTCGATTCCTGGGGAAAATACGGCGGCGACGAGCGGGAGCAGGATGGTTGAAATTGAATAGGCAAACGCTCGCCCCCTGCTGTGCGAAATCGCTCAATGTGCG
>CAZVAV010000464.1:0-1612 GCA_964625135.1 uncultured Oscillospiraceae bacterium
AGTTTTGAGCCCGAAGACATAAGGTGGCTCTGATATCTTAAAAAAGTTTCTTCGCCGCCCATACGCCGGTGCGGATTCGTGAAATCGAAAGCCTGCCGCAGCGGGTTTATGTTCCGCCCGCACCGCCCGCACCTTCCGAAGCCACAGAAACCGAAGCCGTCGGGACACAGGATGCGGGAACCGTGATCGAATTGCCGCGCGACTGATTTTAGGCGAAAGGGGAGACCCTCATGAGACGAACCGCAGCCCTGCTGCTCTGCCTGCTGCTCCTCTTCGGAACGAGCTGTGGCCCACAGAACTCGCCGCTGCATAACGTGACCACATTGCAGCTCGCGGTACAGCGCGGCCTTTCCAGCGAGGCAATGGCCGGGCTTGACTGCTTCGCGGAAAAGGTGGCCGCCCTTTCGGAAGGTGAGCTTGAGCTCAAGCTGACCACAAGCGACGATGTGCTGGCCTCCCTTGATCAGGGCTGCACACTGATTCTCGCCTCGAATGCGGAGATTGCACGAGCCAACGCCAACTTCAAATCCTACACCTCCCCGTTTTATTTTTACGATTACACCCACCTGAGCCTGACCCTCAATTCGCAGCGGTTTCTCAGCATCATCGCCGACGGAACGCTCAGCCTGCTCGGCGCACTGCCGATTGCCGCCTTCTATGACGGCAACAGCGTACTGCTCTCCTCCGGGCCGCTTTCCTTCGACACGGTCGATCAGTTTGAGGGGGCGGAGCTTACCATCTCAAACGATCCGATCCTCTCGGAGCTGCTGCGCGGCTTCGGCGCACGGGTGCGGATTCGCGAGGAGGAATCGCAGCGGCTTGAGACCTTCGGCAAGGGCGGAGAGCGGGTCATCGAATGCCGCACCGCCTCCCTGCTGGCGCTCACCGCGCTGCCCGACGGCCAACCCTTTACCGTATGCCAGACCTTCCACCATGCGCAGATCAATTGGCTGATGCTCTCGCAGCAAGCCAAGCAGACGCTGACCGACCGCGAGCAGGCGATTCTTACCGAAGCAGCCGCCTTTGCCGTGGCCAAAAACGACAGTCTGGTGCTGGCCTCCGAGCAGGCGGCGCTTGCGGCGGCCGAGGCGCTCGGCGGGGATCTGATCCCGGTGATCTACGGGGAATTTTTCAAGCCCACCGAAAGAATTATTCGTGCCTCGGCACGATACGGCGCACTTTGGGACTGGGAACAGTATCTTGAGATTCAGCAGATTGCCACGAAAAACATCGGTTAACGAATTATTTTGTTTTTGGATTTGCCGTGCAAAGCAAAAATGCAGAAACAGGCCGTGAAAAACCGTCTACCAATGCGGAGTTTCACAGCCTGTCTACTTTTTGATGCGAGTTTCAATGGCAGCATGGGGAACCAAGCCACCCCGAAAGGCACGGAACAAATTGACAAAAGGCGAGGCGGCGTGTAGAATAATGGTGGCGCTGCAACAACGGCACACCGGGCCACGCCCGGTAATTCGGAGGCCAACCGCCCAAAAGGGCGGCTCTTAGGCCAAAGATGGCGGTCGGCCACACCACCCGAAAGGGGGTGAGGCTCATGCGAATTACTTTACATATCGGTGCCTTCACGGTGACGATTGTTGTAAAACGCAGAAAC
>CAZVAV010000465.1:0-1609 GCA_964625135.1 uncultured Oscillospiraceae bacterium
GAAAACAGAATGCTTTATCGTATCAAACGTCAGGAGGGTAGTAACAATGCTCCGGTGAGCATTGTTACGCAGGGAACCCTACGAAGGGGTTCCCTGACGTTCTTGCGGCTTTATGTATATTGTGAAACAAAAATAACCGCCCCAAGTCCAATCAGTACGGTTATTTTTGTAACTCACCTATTGGGCTAACCGTCTGCTGACAGCGCCCTTTTGTATTTTCATCATAACCGCCGATTCGGTTATTGTCAAGGGGCATTTGCAGATGCGCTACCCAACCAGCTCTAGCCGGTTTCCCTCCGGGTCGAGGACACAGCTTTCGTAATAGCCGTCCCCGGTAACCCTTGGGTAGCTGAGCACCTCAAAGCCATCCCCCAGCAGCCGGGCGGTGAGCCGGTCAACCGCGTCGCGGCTTCCCAGCGAGAGCGCCAGGTGGGCATAGCCGGCTTGCGGCGGCTGCCGGTCATCGTGGCGCAGTCCGGGGCAGGTCATCAGCTCGAGTCGGCTTCCCTCGCCAAGGGTGAGAAAATAGGTCGTCAAGCCGGTTTTGGGATTGTGATAGCGGTCGTTCGCCTGTGCTCCAAAGTAACGCTCATAGAAGGAACGCATCCCCTCCAAATCCGAGACGTAGAGCGCGGTGTGGTCAATTTGAATTGGCATGGAAGCCCCTCCTTTATGAGCCGACCCGTCGCGAGAGCGCGTCGGGGTTTGCGGCGTAGAGCAACAGATTTCGCTTTGAGATGATGCCCTTTTGGTAGAGTGAAAAAAGGCTCTGATCCATCGTGACCATCCCCTCACTGCCAGACGAAAGCATCGCGTTCTCCAGCTGGTGAGTCTTGGATTCGCGGATCATGTTGCGGATGGCGGTATTGACCAGCATGATCTCAAAGGCGGCAACCTCGCCCCCCTGCTCGGTGGGGAGAAGCTGCTGTGAGACAACCGCCTGTAGCACCTGCGCGAGCTGCACCCGCACCTGTCCCTGCTGGTTGGGCGGGAAGGCGTCCACCACCCGGTCGATGGCGTTGGCCGCGCCGACGGTGTGCAGCGTGGAAAGGACAAGGTGGCCGGTCTCCGCCGCGGTCATCGCCACGCCGATCGTCTCATGGTCGCGCATTTCCCCAAGCAGAATCACGTCGGGGGACTGGCGCAGCGAGGCGCGCAGCGCGGTGACGTAGCTCTCGGTATCGGTTGAAATTTCGCGCTGGCTCACAATGCTTTTGCGGTGCCGGTGCAGGTATTCCAGCGGGTCCTCCAGCGTGATGATGTGGGCGCTGCGGTTGGTGTTGATTCGATCGATCAGGCAGGCGAGGGTGGTGGATTTTCCGCTCCCCGCCGGGCCGGTCACCAGCACAAGACCCCGTGTGCGCTCGGCGAGGTCTAGCACCCCGCGCCCAATGCCAAGCTGCTCGGGATTGGGCAGCTCGAAGCGCACCACCCGAATGACAGCCGCCAGCGTGCCGCGCTGCTGGTAGACGCTGGCGCGAAACCGTGAAACGCGCGGCAGGGAAAAGGAAAAGTCATCGTCCCCCCGGGCAAAGGCCGCCCCCTGCTCCCGGTGGGCAAGCGCATAGACGCCCTCGATCAACGAGGCGGTGTCCTCCGGGGTCAGGCG
>CAZVAV010000466.1:0-1605 GCA_964625135.1 uncultured Oscillospiraceae bacterium
AGGGGGCTCACAACTTTCCCTTTTGCGCTATGGATGCCCTGCCACCCAAAAAGGCAGTCGGACGCGCACGACGCTTCGCGTCTGATTGTGCGCGTCGCACTCCTGCTACCACCCAGTAGGCCGGGCTTCGGCTCGCCACTACGCAGCGTACTGTTGGGCTAAAGGTGACGAGTGCGCGGCGCGGCACCACTACACAGCGCAGTGTCAGGCGTTACGCGTTTGGTGTGTATGCGTTTGTTATGCCTCTTGGCAAGAGCTATTATACTTTTTTCCCTGAGTCCCGCAAGGTGAAAATTCCGTCATAGTCGCATTCCAACGCATTCGCAATCTCCCGCAGCTCCTCCTCGGTCATTCGGTCCCGATTGAGCTTATTATAAAGATAGGAGCCTTGATACCCCATGCGGTCACTTAACTCCTTGATCGTCATTCCTCTTTCAAGCAAAATAATTTTAATCTTTTTAGCCATACTCACAGGCTATCCCCCCCTTATTTGAGTAATTATAGATGAATTCAAGATAAAAATCAACCAATCCGTCCGCCGCGCCACGCTCTACCAGATTCATAAATTTATCCTTCACGGAGGGGAGGCCATCCAACCCCCGCCTGAATCTTACCGGGAGGAATGCAAGGTCTGTTATGGGCGAATCGAGTCGGCTCTTCGGCAGGAAATTTCCGATTCCCATGCCGTCGATCAAATTCTCACCGCAATCAATGCCTATACCAGTCTTGAGCAGGAGCATCACGTGATGCTCGGTATGCGGCTCGGCGCGTCGCTGCTCCACGAGCTCTTGTTCAATCCTTTTAGTATTATTTGATAAGATTAATACATATTGCAACGTATCACACAAATGCCCCGGCCTGTACTGAGCAGGCCGGGGCATTGACAAGAGGAGAAAACAGCAAGCTTTACCGCGTTACATTGAGAGCCGGAGCCTCCGGCTCCATCTTGGCGAGAAACGCCTTGATGTGACTGGACATCTTTTTGTAAACCGGGAAGGTCAGCAGCGAAATGAGAACGCCCTTCATCATGTTAAACGGAAGCGCGCCGAAGAGCAGGTAGCTGCCGGTATCATGGATCAGCGGATTGACCGCGCCGCAGGCCGAGAAAATCGCCTCCATCGGCATCACCTTCGAGAAGAAGGGAAGCAGCAGGAATTTATTGGCCAGAACACCGGCGGCGGTGATACAAACGGTACCGACGATGCAGGCGAGCACCGCCCCGCGCTTGGTATGATGACGGCGGTAAACCAGCGACGCCGAAACGGCGAACGAGGAGGTGATAATGAAGTCAGCCAGCTCGCCCACCCCGCCAGTCGTGCTCGAAAGAAGGTGGACAAACGCCTTGACAAAGGCCATTGCAATGCCTGCCGTCGGGCCGAGGATAAAGCTGCCGATCAGGATCGGAATCGACGAGGGATCGACCTTGAGAAAGGGGGGCATAAAGGGCAGCGGCAGTTCAATGTACATCAGGATGGTGGCAAGGGCGGCAAACATGGCGGTCACGGTGATTCTGCGGGTACGTACGGAAGATTTCATGGGTTTGCTCCTTTTTGATATCAGATTAGCTGTTCTGAAAACAAAAAGCCCGCACCATTTCGGTGCGGG
>CAZVAV010000467.1:0-1590 GCA_964625135.1 uncultured Oscillospiraceae bacterium
AACGGGCGGCAGATGCCGCCCGTTTTTTTAGTTTCCAAGAAAAGCTTGTCGCAGAAGAACCAACAGCAGCAGGTGTGCCGGATAGAACCAGTAGAACAGGGCGGGATGCCGAATCCTGCCCCGCTGCCCATTGAAAAGCCGAATCAAAATCAGCGCGAGCAGTGCTGCACACAAAAGGGAATAGGACAACCAGACCAGAATTGGCGCGGCGGCGAGCGCACGGGCAACGGGACGCTCGCGCAGACTCCAGAAGAGGGCGATGAGCAGAACCCCCATCATGCCGTAATCGCTGCGAAGCAGCTCGGCGAGCAGGCAGCACCCGGCGAGGGAAACGACCTGCAACAGCGGATGAGCCGCAAAGTGGTGCAGCAGCATCAGCAGAAAAAGCCCGATCGAAAGGGTAAAAAAGATGTTTTGAAACGCGCTGTCAACCGGCTGTCCACTGTTGGCGAGGTCAAACGGAATTTCCGAAAGCAGCGCAAAGAGACACAGTCGGGCGAGATAGCGCTTCGGGTCTCGGGTATGACAGAACCCCTCCGCGAGCAGAAAGCAAAACAGCGGAAGCGAGATTCTTCCGATGGTTCGCATCCACAGATACAAAAGAACCCACCCGCGGCCGATCGGCTCGGGGCCGGCCTCGAGCACCGGCAGCAGCCAAAAGTAGGCAACGTGGTCGATCAGCATGGTGAGGATGGCAATCCACTTAAGGGTGCTGCCGCTGAGAAGGCCTGGTCTGTCCTTCACCCAAAGCATAGCAAAGCCCTCCTTTCTCGGCATCCTCCATCAGTCCTGCGCCAATGCGCGATAGATCAGAAGCGAGAGCTTTGCGATGGTATCAATGCCGGATGCGTCATTGGCGAGCCCCTCGCTAAACGCCGCGATGCCATACCGCCTGCCGCCGGGGAGGGTGAAGATGCCGACGTCGTGCTGGATGTTGGTCAGGTCGCCGGTTTTGTTGGCGACCAGCACAGAGCCGGGCTTGAGGTTTTTGCGGTCGTCCTCACTCGCCCAGCTGGGAACCGCCGGAAGAAGGGCGGGGAGCTTGTTGCGGCACTGCTGCTTCTCCATGATGCCGAGAATCGTTTCGCAAACTTGAGGGCTTACCAATTCGCCCTTTGCAATCCGGGAGAGCAGGCTGCCTGCGTCGCGGGCGCTGGTATAGTTGTTTTTTCCCTGCCGGATCGCCTCGAAATCCAGCATTTTGCGCATCAGCCTCGTGCCGGTGAGACCCAGCTCGTCACAGAAGGCGTTGAGCCGCTCGATCCCGATCAAATCCATGATCTCATTGGTGGCGGTGTTGTCACTGAGAACGATCATCAGCTTTGCCATCGTTTGAACGGTGGGACGATAATCGGAATCCAGCTCACAGAGGATTCCCGTTCCGCCCACCCGGTTTTGGGGAGCGATTTCGTGCGGGGTATCCCACTCGATCCGACCCTCGGCCACATCGCGCAGCAGCAGGGCGAGCATCGGAATTTTGATCACGCTCGCTGCCGGAAACACGTGGTCGGCATTGACGGTGAACCGCTCGCCGCTGTCGAAATCCTCGACCGACAAGCCAAAGGTGCCCGGTACGGCGGAAAGAAGCTG
>CAZVAV010000468.1:0-1587 GCA_964625135.1 uncultured Oscillospiraceae bacterium
CCGCGTCGAGCTGCTGCGAGATGGTGCAAAGCAGCTTGATGATCTGCTTGGCGAGAAAATAGCCCGGAGCGGCCTTGGCGCCGAAGATATGCACCCGAGGGGTGAAATCAGCGTTGGGATTCGCCTTGAGCTGCTGGTATTCCGCAATGATGTTGAGCGCATTGAGCTGCTGGCGCTTATATTCATGTAGCCGTTTAACCTGCACGTCAAAGATCGCGTCGGGATCGAGCATCGCGCCGGTCTGCTCCCTGAGGTAATCGGCAAAGCGAGCCTTGTTTTCCCGCTTGACCGCGAGGATTCGCTCGAGCACCGCCGGATCGTCCCCGAAGTCGGCAAGCCGGGACAGCTTGGAGAAATCATGCAGAAAGCCGTCCCCGATGGTATCGAGCAGCAGCCTTGTCAGGCCGGGATTGGCCTGACAAAGCCAGCGGCGTGACGCGATGCCATTGGTAACATTTTTGAACTTATAAGGGGCGACCTTATAATAATCGGGGAAAACGTCGGTGGTAATAATATTGGAATGCAGCGTCGAGACTCCGTTGACCGAATGGCAGACCGCCACGGCGAGATTTGCCATCCGCACCATGCCGTAGGCCACCGGAGCCATCCGGGCAACCGCAGCGTCGGAGCAGCCATGCCGCTCCCGCAGGGAGCGGCAAAACCGCTCGTTAATCTCCCGAATAATCTGAAGGATGCGGGGCAGCAGCTCCGCCATCAGACCCTCGTCCCACGCCTCAAGCGCCTCGGCCATCACGGTGTGATTGGTATAGGCAAAAACCCGGGAAACCACGTCATAGGCGCGCTCCCAGCTATAGCCGCAGTCGTCGAGCAGCACCCGCATCATCTCGGGGATGGCGAGCACCGGGTGAGTATCGTTGATCTGGATGGCATTGAGCTCGGCAAACCGGTTCAGCGAGCCATAGGTCTGCAGATGCCGGTGGATGATATCCCCGACCGCCGCCGCCGAGAGAAAATACTGCTGGCGCAGCCGCAGGCGCTTGCCCTCCAGATGGCTGTCGTTGGGATAAAGCACATTCGAGATGGTTTCGGCAAGGCTGGTCGCCCCGAACGCGCCGATATAATCGCCGCGGTTAAACTTCTCCATATCGATGCCCGGCCGCTTGGCCTGATAGAGCCGCAGGACGCTGACCGCCTCGCTGTCGTATCCCGAAAGATAGAGGTCATGCGGAACGGCGGTCACCGTTTCGTAGCCGGTATGCTCGATTCGATGGATGCCCCCCTCCCACCAGTCGTTGACCGTGCCGCCAAAGCGCACCTCGGTCGCCTGATCGGGTCGGGGCGCCAGCCAGACGTCGCCGCCCGGAATCCAGTAGTCGGGCTGCTCGGTCTGCCAGCCGTCGATGATCTTCTGCTTGAAGATTCCGTATTTGTAGAGGATCGAATAGCCGGTGGCCGAAAAGCCGTCGGTTGCCAGTCCGTCGAGATAACAGGCGGCGAGACGGCCAAGTCCGCCGTTACCAAGCCCCGCGTCGGGCTCGCATTCATAGAGCTGCTCGAGCTTGACCTCCCATTCGTCAAGCACCTGCGCCGCGATCTGGTCGAGGCCCAGGTTGTAGAGGGAATTTT
>CAZVAV010000469.1:0-1563 GCA_964625135.1 uncultured Oscillospiraceae bacterium
CGGGCGCTGCATCATACACCCGCAGAGGGCGATGAGCATCCCGGGGCGAGCCCGCTTGATGGGCTTGAGCGCCCCCACGTTGCCAAATACCCGATCCTCGGCGCTTTCCCGCACCGCACAGGTATTAAAGAGCACCAGATCAGCCTCCTCGGCCTGATCGGTAAAGCCAAAGCCCATCTCGGCGAGCAGTCCCTTGATGCGCTCCCCGTCCGAGACATTCTGCTGGCAGCCAAAGCTGTGCAGAAAGGCCAGCGGGGGATGGTCGTACCGTGCTGCTACCAGCGCGGCCGCACGGCTGACATCAAGGTGTTTGATCTCCTCGTCGAGCATTTGGGTCATGGAATGATTGATCACAGCGATCTCCTTTGAACACATAAAGTCTTAAACTAATTTAGTATAGCATAAAAGGCAAAAAAGGAAAAGTCCTCTTTCTCCGTTTTGCGTTTTGGTCACAAAAAGGACAAATGTCGTCTGTCGCTTGTTGACAAACGCCATGAATTGCGAGTAAGATGAAGAGCAAATGTCAACAAATTCAGGAGGATTTTTCATGAAAGAACGAGAAACCTTTGCCTCCCGGCTGGGCTTTGTGCTGATTTCGGCCGGGTGTGCCATCGGATTGGGAAACGTGTGGCGTTTTCCCTTTATTGTAGGACAGTACGGCGGCGCCGCCTTTGTTCTGATTTACCTTTTTTTCCTGTTCGTGATGGGACTGCCGATTATGGCGATGGAGTTTGCCGTCGGCCGCGCCAGCCGCAAAAGCATCGCCGTGTCCTTTCACGCGCTGGAGCCGGCAGGGAGCAAATGGCATTGGTACAGCCTGTTCGGCATGGCCGGCAACTACATGCTCATGATGTTTTACACCACGGTTGCTGGATGGATGCTGATCTACTTTGTCCGGATGGCAAAGGGGGATTTCGTCGGGCTGAGTGCGGAGCAGGTGGGCGTGGCCTTTAACGGCATGCTGGCTCGTCCTTGGCTGATGATGGCGGGAATGGGCATCGTTGTCGTCCTCTGCATGGGAATCTGCGCCCGGGGGCTTCAGAGCGGAGTGGAGCGGGTGACCAAGCCGATGATGCTGGCTCTGCTCCTGCTGCTGCTCGCGCTGGCCGTCCGTTCGGTTACGCTGCCGGGCGCTGGCGCGGGACTGGAATTCTACCTCAAGCCTGATTTCATCAAGCTGACGGCGGGCTCGGACGGCGCCTTCAGCTTTGCCCGGCTGGGTGAGGTGGTCTTTGCCGCAATGGGGCAGGCCTTCTTCACCCTCTCGCTCGGCATCGGCGCAATGGCGATCTTCGGCAGCTACATCGGGAAGCAGCACCGGCTGCTTGGAGAAGCAATTAACGTCACGGTGCTTGACACCTGTGTCGCCTTTGTATCGGGTCTGATTATTTTTCCGGCGGCCTTTGCGTTTGGCATTACCCCCGACGCGGGCCCCTCGCTGATCTTTGTAACGCTGCCCAACGTATTTAATGCGATGCCGGGCGGCCAGCTTTGGGGGGCGCTCTTCTTCGTTTTCCTCTCATTTTCCGCTCTCTCTACCGTCATTGCTGTTTTTGAAAACAT
>CAZVAV010000470.1:0-1555 GCA_964625135.1 uncultured Oscillospiraceae bacterium
GGCGGGTCCTTTTAAATTGAGCCATTGGAACCAAGAGTGACAGAGGCTCTTGACAGATCGGCGCAGAAGGGATAAAATATGAAATCGAAACTCAAATTCAGATTATGGCGCGGAGGATTGTGGAAAGGGGGGTGTCTTAATGGCTGACGGATACAAAACCCGCCAGCGGACGCTGGTGGTTTCGCTGCTTGAGCGGCTTGGCGACCGCCATTTAACCGCGGAGGAGATTGTGAGCCTGCTTGCCGCCGAGGGGAATCCGGTGGGAAAAGCGACGGTGTACCGCTGCCTTGACCGGCTGGTGGAGCAGGGGACGGCGCGCAAGTTCTTGCTTGGCGAGGGGGAGTGCGCCTGCTATCAGTATCAGGCAGGGGACTGTCATTCCCATTACCACCTCAAATGCGCTCGCTGCGGCGCGCTGCTGCACCTTGAATGCAGCTACATCGACGGGATGGCCGAGCACCTCAAGGCGACCCACGGCTTTTTGCTCGACCCGTCCAAAATTGTACTCTATGGCCTGTGCGAACGCTGCGCGGCTCAAAAGGAGGAATGAATCAATGATGAAACGAATTGCCGCCGTGCTGGCGGTTGCCCTAGTCGCTCTTTGCGGCTGTGCCGCAAAGCCGACGGCTACGCCAAAGGATCAAACGGACAAGCTTCTTCTCTATGCCACCCTGTTCCCGCAATACGATTTTGCCCGAGAGATCGCGGGGGATCGCGCCGAGGTAAAGCTGCTGCTGCCCGCCGGGGTGGAAAGTCATTCCTTCGAGCCAACCCCCGCCGATCTTGCGGGGATGTCCAAAAGCGACCTTCTGCTCTATACCGGCGATGAGATGGAGCCCTGGGTGGGAAAGCTTCTCGGAGGAACGCTGCCCGATTCGGTTCGGGTGGTCGATCTTTCGCAGGGGATTGCGCTGCTTGACGAGCCGGAGGAGCAGGATGCGCACGAGGGACATTCCCATCCGTTTGACCCGCATATCTGGACCAGCCCGATCAATGCGATGACCATGGTGCGCAGCATCGTGGGGGCGCTCTGCGAGGCCGACCCCGAGGGGGAGGCATTCTACCGTGCCAACGGCGAGCGCTATCTTGCCGAGTTACAGTCCCTTGACGACGAAATTGTCCAAATCGTTTCCAACGCCAAGCGCCGGGAGCTGGTGTTCGGCGGGCGGTTCGCCTTTCACTACTTTGCCGAGGAATACGGGCTCGAAGCATATTCAGCCTACGACTCCTGTTCGGATGAGACCGAGCCGTCGGCCAAGGCGGTGACCGCGGTGGTGGATCGAATTTTGCAGGACGGCATTCCTGTCGTCTATTATGAGGAGCTGACCGAGCCGAAGGTAGCCCGTTCGATCGCCGGAGAGACGGGAGCCCGGCTCCTGCTGCTGCATTCCTGCCATAACCTTTCCAAGGATGAGATGGCGGCGGGGGAGAGCTACCTTTCGCTGATGCGCCAAAATGCCGAGCATCTTCGGGAGGGATTGAGCGGATGACCCCGATGATCGAATGCAAAAATCTGACGATGAGCTATGGCAGCCAGATCGCGGTGGAGGAGCTG
>CAZVAV010000471.1:0-1555 GCA_964625135.1 uncultured Oscillospiraceae bacterium
CTGACTGCCTGCGGCAAAAAGATTGTCATTGATTGCGGTATGGAGCAGGGCCCCAGTTATTTCGAGAATCAGGAGATTCCCGTTGCCGCCGGGGAGGTGGACTATGTTCTGCTGACCCATGCCCACATTGACCACTCGGGGATGCTGCCTCTGCTTTGCAAAAACGGCTTTTCCGGGGAGATTCATTCGACCGACGCGACCGCCGACCTGTGCAGCGTGATGCTGCGCGACTCGGCGCATATTCAGGAGTTTGAAGCGGAATGGCGCAACCGAAAGGGAAAGCGCGCCGGGCAGGAGCCCTATGTTCCGATCTATACGATGGACGACGCCGTCGCCGCGATCGGCCTTTTTGTTCCGCATGGGTACCAGCAGCAATTCACCCTCTGTGAGGGGATTGCAGTCCGCTTTATCGACGTTGGCCACCTGCTCGGCTCCTCCTCGATCGAGGTTTGGATTACTGAGGGGGATATTACCAAAAAGCTTGTTTTCTCGGGGGATATCGGCAATCTGAACCAGCCGATCATCCGCGACCCGCAGTACATCAAGGAAGCCGATTATGTGGTGATGGAGTCGACCTACGGCGACCGCAGCCACGGCCCCCGACCTGATTACACCAAGGAGCTTTCCGAAATTATGCAGCGCACCTTCGACCGGGGGGGCAATGTCGTCATCCCCTCGTTCGCGGTCGGACGGACGCAGGAAATGCTTTATTTTCTGCGCCAGATCAAGCAGGAGGGGCTGGTCACCGGGCACGACTACGCGGTGTATGTCGATAGTCCGCTCGCGATTGAGGCCACCAACATCTTCCGGGAGAACGGAAGTGAGTGCTTTGATGACGAGACCCGCGAGCTGATCCGCCGGGGAATCAATCCGATCAGCTTCCCCGGATTGAAGGTGTCGGTCTCGGCTGATGAGTCGCGGGCGATCAACTTTGATACCACCCCCAAGGTCATCCTGTCGGCCAGCGGCATGTGCGACGCCGGGCGGATTAAGCATCATCTCAAGCATAACCTCTGGCGGGAGGAGAGCACCGTTCTTTTCGTCGGCTATCAGGCGGTCGGCAGCCTTGGCCGCCAGATTCTTGAGGGCGCTGTGTCGGTTCGGCTGTTTGGAGAATCGATCGAGGTGCACGCCGAGATCGCCCGGCTCGCCGGGGTGAGCGGCCATGCCGACCGGCAGGGACTGCTCGATTGGATTGAGCATTTCGACCCCAAGCCGCAGCGGGTCTTTGTGGTTCACGGGGACGACGCGGTTTGTACTGCTTTTACTGAGGAGCTGAATAAGCGGGGCTTTTCAGCTTTTGCGCCTTATTCGGGCACGGCCTTTGATCTTGCGACCAATGTCTGTACCGTTGAACGGGGGCCGGTTCCGATCCGGAAGGATTATGCTGCCCGCCGCGCTCAGAACACCTTTGACCGGCTGCTGGCCGCTGGAAAGCGGCTGCTCGCCGTCATTGAGCACAACCGTGGCGGCACCAACAAGGATTTGGCTCGCTTCGCCTCGCAGATTGATTCGCTCTGCGACAAGTGGGAGCGTTAATGAAATAAGTGCTTTG
>CAZVAV010000472.1:0-1552 GCA_964625135.1 uncultured Oscillospiraceae bacterium
GGCGAGAAATAGGATCAGCGTTCGCCAAAGGGTGATCAGCATGTGTCAAAGGCTCCTTTTTAAAAATAAACCGTAAAATGCGATTGCTCCTACGATGTGGCTGTATCTTCTTTAGCTTGCCCGAAATTTTTTTGTTTCATCCCTTTAATCGCCGCGCATCCCGTGCATACTAGATTCGATTGACCGTGGCGGTCTACAGATGAAAAAATTTCCTGATGGCGCACGGGGGCTTTTTGTTATTTTCTTTCCCGCATGTGCTTGCAGTGCCGTTTGATGCTTTGCCATCTGGCAGGCGATACAGTCTCTGCCTTTGGGCGGACTATTTGCCGCTTGTAAATCACCGCCGCCGGCTCATTCTAAAACAGGGAGCGCCATAGCGTTCCTGTAAAAAGAATGAGGTAGAAGGAGGTAGCGGCGATGAGAAGGGTATATCGTATTTCAGTGGCATTGATTGCTTTGCTGCTGTGCAGCGTCCTAGGGCTGACGCTGATCCTGGGGGCGCTATTGCCCGACAATTATTATGTTGCACAGGGCCAGCGTCTGATCTTGCCCAATCTTTTGGGTGTTCGGGCGGCGGGATGGGCCGACCGGATTCCCGATGAGCTGCTCTGCCGGGCGGGGAACCAATATTCCACCACCCTCTCCCTCTGGGGCGGACCGGTCATTAAAACGGTCAGCGTCCAGGTGGTGGAGCGGGATATGGTGATCCCTGCCGGAACGCCGTTTGGCGTAAAAATGTTTACCGAAGGGGTTATGGTAGTCGGGATGAGCGATCTCGACATGAACGGAAAAGCGGTCAATCCGGCAAAGCAAGCCGGAATCCGCACTGGTGATATCATCCTTTCGATTGGAGGAAAGGCGGTCTCCTCAAACGAACAGGTCGGACAAATTGTTTCGGCCTCGGGCGGACGTCCGTTGGAGGTCTGCTTTCGCCGGGGCGGCTCCCAGCAAAGCGTATCCTTGATCCCGGTTTGCTCCCCCTCTGACGGAAGCTATAGGGCGGGCATGTGGGTGCGGGATTCTTCGGCCGGGATCGGCACGATGACCTATTACGATCCCGAAACTCAGGTTTTTGCGGGCTTGGGTCACGCCATCTGCGACATTGATACCGGCGCGGTGATGCCCTTGGCAAGCGGCGAGGCGGTAGAGGTGACCATCACCGGGGTCAACCGGGGAACCAGCGGTTTTCCCGGTGAGCTGCGAGGAATTTTTGGCTCGGGCTCGGTGATTGGCTCTCTGATTCACAACGACGAAACCGGAATTTATGGACGTTGCAGCTTTTCACCCGCGCAGAATAAGCCGGTACCGCTGGCGCTGCGCAGTGAGGTTCGTCCCGGTTCGGCAACCATTTATACGACGGTAGAAGGAAAAAACCCCCAGTCCTACCAGATTGAAATCGAGCGGGTTTCTGCTTCGGATGCAAATCCGACCAAAAACATGGTGGTGCGCATTACCGATGAGCGGCTGCTTTCGGTGACCGGCGGTATCGTGCAGGGAATGTCTGTGAGATATACTTTAGACAATGGCTGAGATGGATTTCTCGTGCTGTTGT
>CAZVAV010000473.1:0-1535 GCA_964625135.1 uncultured Oscillospiraceae bacterium
GCCAGCTTGAGAATTTCGGACGGCTGAAAGGTCAGATTCAGCAGCGGAATTTTAAGCCACGCCTTGTCATCCACATAGGAGTAGCGCTGCTCCCCGATGAAATAGGTTAAAAAGACCAGAACGCCTGAAATCGGCAGATAGACCTTCCAGAGCCCGGCAAGCTCTCGGTGGTCAAAGCTGGAGATGATTCCCGCCGCCGCCAGCCCGATGGCGGTGGCCATCAGCTGAATCAAAAAGACCCGCAGCTTGATATAGCCCGAGAGATAGATCCCCCAGAGAAGAAAGGCGGAAAAAGCCGAGCAGGTCAGGCAGAAAAACAGCAGCCAGCGGTCGGTTCGCTTATAGAATTGTACGCAACTGCTCCAGATGTGATTCATAGATTTCCTCCCACGGGGCGAGACCCGTACTACTATTATAGGGGAATCCTTTGGCAAAGACAAGCGTTGGGCTGCTGGAAAAATTCATGAAAGGATGTAAATAGACGATGAATTGTGCTATAATGACTACAATATACCTGTCCGAGGGCAGAGGGGCAATGACAGCATCAAAATAATACGGTTGCTTTTATGCCGGTAGCATGGGCAGATGACCGATCTTGTAATCTGAGAAGAGGAAGCCAATGCGCGAAATAGAAACAAACAGCCCGGCTGAAACCGAAGCGGTGGGGGAGTCGCTTGCCCACCTGCTCGGGGCGGGGGAGATTATCGCCTACCTCGGCGGGCTTGGGATGGGCAAGACCACCTTTACCCGCGGACTGGCGCGGGGGCTGGGCTGCACCGACGAGGTGTCGAGCCCGACCTTTACACTGATTAATGAATACCGGGGCGGAAGGCTGAGCCTCTGCCATCTGGACGCCTATCGGCTGCAAAGTGCCGAGGAGCTTTTTGATACCGGCTTTTTTGACTATCTTGACGCGGGCTGGGCAGCCGCCGTCGAATGGAGCGAGCAGGTCGCGGTCGATGCCGCGATTACCGTCACCTTCGAGCGGGTCTCGGATCAGACGCGGCGAATTCGTTTGGAGGGAAAGGGACTTTGATGACACTGGCAATCGATACCTCCTCAAAGGCCTGCTCCTGCGCGGTCACAAAGGACGGCCTGCTGCTCGCCGAGAGCTATCTCAACGCGGGTCTGACCCATTCGGCGACACTGATGCAGATGATCGGGGACACGCTGACCCACGCCCGACTTTCCCCGGGGGACATCGACCGGCTTGCCGTAAGCGTCGGGCCCGGCTCCTATACCGGGCTGCGGATCGGGATGGCGGCGGTCAAGGGGATGGCGATGGCCGGGGCGCTTCCCTGCGTCGGAGCTTCAACCCTTCTTTCGCTGGCGTATAACCTGCTTTGCTTTGAGGGAACGGTCTGCGCCGTGCTCGACGCACGGGTTGGGCAGGTTTTCACCGCCCTCTTTTCGGTGCGGGACGGGACGGTTTCCCGGCTGTCCGAGGACGGCGCGATGACCCTCGATGCGCTGGGGGAGCTGCTCCCCAAAGGCGTCAAACACCAGCTGGGCGCCGTCTCCGCAGAGCATCGCGC
>CAZVAV010000474.1:0-1534 GCA_964625135.1 uncultured Oscillospiraceae bacterium
CTTTGGCAGCGACATGAAGACGATGATCGCGCTGCTGAGCCTCCTACTGCAGGTGTTCTCTTATTTTCAGACCGCCGACCGCAGTACCATCAGCTATAACCCGGACTTCGCCAGAATCACCCCGATCCTTGAATATATCGGGGATCACATCGCCGAGCCATTGGCTCTTGATTCGATCGCGACCCGGTTTTTTATGAACAAGTATCACCTCTGCCATTCCTTCAAGGCGGTCACCGGCTTTTCGGTGATGGAATACGTCATCCACTGCCGGGTGCTGCGCGCCCGCGAGCTGCTGCGCACCGGAATGCGGGTGCAGGAGGTCAGCGAGGCGGTGGGCTTTCGGAACAACGAGCATTTCATCCGCACCTTCGGCGCGCTGACCGGAACCAGTCCCAAGCGGTATGCCAAGGAGTATATGGAGGGGGACAAGATCTGACAACGTGAAAATGCCGCCGCGAAATTCGCGGCGGCATTTCTGCGTGAATTACCCCACCAGCGTCTGGCCAAAGGCCAGCGCCCGGAGGTTCAGGTCGATAAATTTCGGCTTGACATTTTCCCGGATGATCTTCTCCCAGTCGAGCCCGTCGAGCCCCATCAGCTTGATGGTAGCGCCGAGCAGCAGGACGTTCATCGCCTTTGCCCCACCGAGCCGTTCGGCCTCGGCGGCCGCGTCGACCACGATGGTCGAAGCCTTGGCGCAAAGCTCCTCCAGAATGCCGGCGGGATATTCCGCCGCGCCCGAAAGAACCGGAGCCGAAGGAATTTCATAATCGTTGACCACAACCCTGCCGTCCGGCTTGAGCGATTCGAGCCAGCGCAGCGCCTCCATCTTTTCAAAGGAGACGAGCAGATCGGCTCCGCCAAGCTCGATGACCGGCGAAAGAACCCTTTTGCCATAGCGAACCTGCGACGAAACGCTGCCGCCCCGCTGGCTCATGCCGTGGATCTCACTCATCTTAACGTCGTAGCCGGCCTCCATCAGGCCGAGGGTAAGCAGCTTGGCCGCAAGAATCGTTCCCTGCCCGCCAACTCCGACGAGCAGCACGCTTTTGACATTTTCCATTCCTTATTCCTCCATGCTGATCGCTTTGACCGGGCAAACCTGCGCACAGACGGTGCAGCCGACGCACATGTCGCGGTCGATGACAACCTTCTTCTCGCCGCGCACCGGGGAAAGGGCGGGGCAGCCGCACTTTAAGCAGCTCTTGCAGCCGATGCAGCCATCCCCGACCTTCATCTTTTTGGAGAAGGCGGTCGAGAACTCCTCCTTATCCTGCTGCGAAAACCGCTTGAGCACGCAGGGCCAGCGGGTGATGATGACCGAGGGCGCATCGAGCGCGAAGGCCCAGTCGAGCGCTTCCCGAACCGCCGAAAGGTCGTTCGGGTCGATGACCCGGACATGCTCGATGCCGATGGCGCGAACCATCTGCTCGATCGAGATGGCGTGCGCCGGCTCGCCCCCAATGGTCTGGCCGCTGCCGGGGTTCTCCTGATGGCCGGTCATGCCGGTGATGCGGTTGTCAAGGATGATGTT
>CAZVAV010000475.1:0-1531 GCA_964625135.1 uncultured Oscillospiraceae bacterium
AATGTTCCGGCGGTTTTCTATTTTCAGAAACGCCCTAATCAGACAATGGCGGCAAGATGATCGGCCGCCTCTTCGATGCGATGAAACAGCGGGTCGGGCAGGGGGAGCGTCTCGGTCATCTGCCCCGCCGGGGTGCGGCGGTTTTTCGCGCCCAGATATACCCCGCCGAGAAACACCGAGCCGCAGTGCCATTCCCCCCGCAGAGTGAGCAGCAGCGAGAGCGCCCCCGAGGAAAGGGCGGGCGCGACATAGGGCTTAAAGCCGAGCGCCCGCATCTCAAGGTTTGCGGTGACCACCAGCCGGGTCAACTCGCGGGAAAGAGCGTCGTCATACCGCTCGATCGAGTTTGCCACCACCAGCTCCTGCCCGTGCGGGCCAAACGAGCGCCCCTCGGTGAGGAAGGCGGCGAAGCGCGGGTCGCGCTTTGCGTAGTAGGCGGCCCGGGCGTTCATCACCCCCAGCCCGAAGCCCTCGATCTGCTCGGCGAAAAGCCCCCGCCCGTCAAAGCGCCCCGCCTCGTCCCGGTTGCTCTCGAGAAACACCGTTTTGGCGAGCGGGTCGACCGGGTCGGAGACGCAGGCGAACCGCCCTTTGTAGCCCGCCGCCCGCGCCTGACGCGCATAGGCGGCGGCAATGGCGGCATTCGCCTCGAACTGAGCCATCCGGACATCCTTGACCTCGGAGCCCACCGGGGGAATCCCCTTCGAGGCGACGAAGACAAAGAGGTCGCAGTCAAACAGCCGATCCGGGGCGACCGCCTCGACCGGCGGGAACGCGTCGTAATCCCACGGCAGCGCCACCTGCCCCATCTCAAACTCCCAGCGGGCGGTGACCTTTTCCGAGAGGTCGCAGATGCCGATTGAGGAGATCACATCCGACCCGAGCAGCACCAGCGCGGTCAGCAGCGTGCTGCCCACATCCCCAAGCGCGAGCAGATGCACCCGCTTTTTCCCGGCTGACCCGGCGGAAGAGAGCAGCTCGCGCCAGCGCGGGTGAGAAAAATTCACCGCCCGAAGGCGCTGCTCTGCCAGCGCCGCTTCGAGCAGCGGATGGCTTGGGGCAGGGGTCGTCAGCCGCGAGCAATCGAGAAACCGCGCGTCCTCCTCGGGCGCGGTGAGCTGGCGCAGATCGCAGGGCGCGAAGGAGGCGCGGCTTTTTTGCGGGTCGCGCTGATAAAGGTACACCAGCCGCTCGCCCTGTCCGGGCGGATCGGCACAGGGCAGGGGAAGCTCCCGCTCACAGCAGCAGGGCACCCCGTCGACAGAATAAAAAAGCATCAGGTCAGTCGTCCTTTCTACCGCTCCCCGTCTAAGGGAACTCATAGCAATTTTTCATAGCTGCGCCGCAGAATTTCCAGATCGTTTTCCAGATAGACCGAAGCCGCCAGATTCGGGTCGTAGGCCATACAGCTTCCCCTGTCGGGGGCAAGCGGAAGGATGACCGCCTCGGAGAGCCGGGAGAGGGTCAGGTTGCGGGCAAAATGCTCGCGGTATTTGGTCTCGAGCACCGAGAGGATATCCCGCGCGTTCTC
>CAZVAV010000476.1:0-1530 GCA_964625135.1 uncultured Oscillospiraceae bacterium
GCCAGCACCGCCCCCACGGTCATCGAGACGGCGCTCCCCACCCGCCCCAGCGGGGCGAACACCCCGGCGGCCAGCCCGGCGGCACAGTAGACGGCCAGCATC
Organism: uncultured Oscillospiraceae bacterium; assembly: GCA_964625135.1. Lineage (GTDB taxonomy): Bacteria > Bacillota > Clostridia > Oscillospirales > Ruminococcaceae > Yanshouia. The sequence continues at coordinate 103 of CAZVAV010000476.1, forward strand.
TGCGGCTGGCCCGCCAGCGCCGCCACCAGACCGGCCGCGATGGCGGCGGCGCAGCCCGCCCCGGTCGAAAGGCAGCAGCCGCAGAGCAGCAGGCAGCAAAACGCCAGCAGCCGCGCCGGGGAAAAGCCGCCCAACTCAAAGGCCGAAAAGCCCATATAGAGAATTGCCAGCCCCACCCCGGTGCAAACCCCGTTGGTGCGGGTCAGCGCGGCGCCCTCGCGAAGCGACCGGCTGGCCTTGACAAAGAGCATCCCGGCTGTGGCGGTAATGGCCGCCTCGCAGCCGATCAGCGCATAGGCGTAGGCAGTGGAGGGCTCGGACAGGGCGACCGCCAGCCCGGTCACCGCGATCGACACGGCGGCCATCAGCGGGGTGTAAAACTGAATGCGAGAGCGGGGAAGAAATCCCAGTGCCCAGCGCAGCCCAAACAGCAGCACCAGCGCCGCGAGGTAACGCAGCGTGCCGCTTCCGGTGGCGAGCAGCAGATAGCCCCCCATCGCCCCAAGCGTCGCGGAGGCGGCCCAGGCAGGAGGGGCTGCCCCCGCCCACGCAACCCCGAACGGGGCGGCGGTGAGCAGAATTGACGCGCCGCTCATCACAAAGCCGATGGCGGCGGAAAGGAGCTGGCCGGCGGGTGCGCCAAGCGCCGAAAGGCGCTCGGGCAGACGCAGCGTTTGCACGGTAGGCATGTCCATTTTTTCGTCCCCTTTGCGGATGTATAGGATTGGATAATTTTGGTTATTATATTGTAGACCTGTCCCGGTGCAAACACTGCCGAAACGCTGGGCACAAAACCGTCGAATCACTCTAATTTACGGGGATTCTTGACAATGCCGCGCGACTGTTTTAAGATAGGAAGGTATTGACCCGCACACAAAACGCCGGGTACAGCATGCCGGAACCCCCGGCTGATGGAGGAATAAAAACCATGATCGATTACAGCCATCCCCGCACCCGATTTGCGCCGAGCCCCACCGGATATATGCACGTGGGAAACCTGCGCACCGCCCTTTATACCTACCTTGCCGCCAAAGCTGGGGGGCAGAACGGCACCTTCATCCTGCGCGTCGAGGACACCGATCAGGAGCGCTTTGTCGAAGGCGCGATGGACGTGATCTACCGCACGCTGCGCGAAACCGCGCTCAACTGGGACGAGGGTCCCGATGTGGGCGGCCCGGTCGGGCCGTATATTCAGTCGCAGCGCGGCGAAATCTATGCCAAATATGCCAAGCAGCTCATCGATCAGGGGGACGCCTATTACTGCTTCTGCGATAAGGAGCGGCTTGAGGAGATGAAGACGCTACAGCGCGCCTCAAGCATCGCGCCGAAATACGATCGGCATTGCCTGCGCCTCTCGAAGGAGGAAATCGCCCAAAAGCTCGCCGCCGGGGTGCCGCATGTCATCCGGCAGCGGATTCCCGACGAGGG
>CAZVAV010000477.1:0-1528 GCA_964625135.1 uncultured Oscillospiraceae bacterium
GCCTGTTTTATGTTACTATGTAAAAAATGAACGCAAAATATATCTACATTATATTCATTAGGAGGTCACTTTATGGCGGACTACAAAGAAATGTATTTAAAGATTTTCCGTGCATCCTCACAGGCAATTGATATTTTGATTGAGGCACAGCAGGAATGTGAGGAATTGTATATGACAGAACTTGAACCAACGCGCGGCATTCTCTCTCTACCCTCAAAAAACAATGATGGAAAAGAGGAGTTCTAACCCAAAGTTGACGCACCGCGCCCAAACAGGTATAATTTCCTCAGAACAGAAATGAGGTGGGGTTATCCATGTCGGTCAAGAAATCGGTTCTGCGGGCGCTGGAGGAGAGCCGGGGCGAAAGCCTTTCGGGCGAAGCGCTGGCAATACAGCTCGGGGTCTCCCGCGCGGCGGTCTGGAAGGCGATCAAGGCGCTTCAGGCGGAGGGCTATCATATTTCCGCCGGGACAAACCGGGGGTATCGGCTGGATGCCTCCCCCGACCGTCTCACCGCCGAGGGAATCGCGCCGCTGCTCGCATCATCCTCGGCAGGATGCCCCCTCGCGGTCTTTGATGAGATCGATTCCACCAATCTGGAGGCAAAGCGGCGGGCGCTGACCGGAGCGCCCCGCTGCGCCGTCATCGCCGACCGGCAGACCGCCGGACGCGGAAGGCTGGGCAGAAGCTTTTATTCCCCCTCGGGCTGCGGCATCTACACCAGCCTTCTGCTGCGCCCCCGCCCGGATCAGCTTGCCGACATCACCCTGCTGACCACCGCCACGGCGGTGGCGATCTGCCGCGCGCTCGAAAAGACCGCGGGGGTGAGCGCCGAGATTAAATGGGTCAACGACCTCTATCTCGATGGCAAGAAAATCTGCGGCATCCTCACCGAAGGGGTCACCGACTTTGAGAGCGGCATGATCGAAAGCGTCGTCGTGGGCTATGGGGTCAATTTTCGAGACGACGAAAACCTGCCCGACGAGCTGCGCCCGATTGTCGGCTCGGTATTTGGAACCGCCTCCCCCACCGTCAGCCGCAACGCCCTCGCCGCCGCCATGCTCAGCGAGCTGCTGCCGCTGACCGAGACGCTTTCCTCCCGCAGCTTTCTGGAGGAATACCGCCGCCGCTCGATGCTGCTCGGCCGGGACATTGTCTTTGCCCGCGCGGGACAGCGGTACAGCGCCGTCGCCGAAGGAATCGACGAGGGCGGCGGGCTGATCGTCCGGCTGCCGGACGGCACGCAGGAAACGCTGCGCTCGGGCGAGGTGAGCGTGCGAACCGCCGACGCTGCCGACACGCTGCCACAGTAGGGCTTCCTTTTAACACTGTCGCAACCGAAATTGGCGCTCGCAGCTCGCACAAAAATACCCAAGCACAAAGAAAACGCCTTGAAGCAGCTTTCACAAGCTCATTTCAGGCGTTTTCTTTGTGCTTTATTTTTTAGCGGGTTGTTTTGCAACAGCCCTGTTTTTTAGAACAGCGACATCACGCTGCTGATGCCGATGACCAGCGAGATTCCAAAGAC
>CAZVAV010000478.1:0-1521 GCA_964625135.1 uncultured Oscillospiraceae bacterium
GCGGGCACCTTCAGCTTAAAAACGTCTTCATTGGCAAACCGCGGCCGGGCGTAGAACGAAAGGAAGTAAAGCTTAGCGTTGGGATTGGCCTGCACAATAAACTGATTGGCGGTATTGGTATAGCCGAAATTAAACTTTTTGGAGGTGGAGAGCCGGAGCGTATAATAGCTGCCGTCGGAAAAATCAAGCCGGCAGAGCTTAAGATCCTCGTCGAATTCAATCGCGGGATTGTTGTTGTCCACATCATATTGCGAGCTGTTGATGACGCTCGAAATCTCTCCGTCGGAATAGCCGACATCCAGATCAAACTCATACCATGAGCGCTTGTCGGTATTCTCCTTATCCTTGGCCAGAATCATAATATGCACCGGCAGATCCTCGGTATAGGAAAAGCTCATGCTCGCCCGAAAATGGAAGAGGTATTCCCCCGTTTGCTCGTTCTTGACAAATTCGGCCTTCTCGACCCGGCGGCGAACCGACGAGGAGGAAACATCGTCGTCATCCGAGCTAACGCTGACCGACACCTTATAATATTCAAAGAAGTCGTCGTCGATCGAGGTGCCCTTCCAATCGGTATCAAAGTAATAATCCTGTCCCGGATAGAGGGTGGTGTTCGGCTCCTTGACCGTAAAAAAATCAAGATTGTCGTAATCATCCTCATCAAACGCCAGAACAGAGATCGCGCCGGTTCCCACAATCATGCAAACGGCCAGCGCAAAGGCCAACAGCTTTTTCATAATACCGCCCTCCAAGCATCATAATCTTTGGATCATTTGGCAATATCATACCATATTTTATAGCTGTTGCAAAGGGAACGCATGAAAATTCATCAAATTTCCACAACTTTCCTGAGCAATCGAGCCTGTCGCTTACAGCACAAAAAAGAAGACGGCCAAAAAGTGCAGCAGTGAGCCTGCGAGGATAAAAAGATGAAAGATTTCATGAAATCCAAAGCTTTCATTGATGACCGGGCGTCGGGCGATATAGATCACCGCCCCAATACTGTAGGCAACGCCGCCCGCCGCCACGAGGGCGAGGCAGCCCGGCTCCAGATTGGAAAACGAGCCCCAGTCAAAGACAATGGCCCAACCCATCAGCAGATAGAGCGAGGTATAAAGCCAGCGAGGTGCGCGAAGCCAGCAGAGCTTGATAAGGATTCCGGCCACCGCGATCGACCAGATGACCGCGAGAAAGCTCGCGGCGGCGCGGTGATCCATTCCGTGCCAGACAATGGGCGTATAGCTGCCCGCAATCAGGACATAGATGATTGAATGATCGAGCTTGCGCAGCCGCAGGAGGGCGCGGTCGCTCCCCTGATAAAAGTGGTAGAGGGTACTTGCCGCGTAGAGGGCCACAAGGGAAAGGCCGAAAACCAAGGCGCAGAGAATGGTGATCGGATCTTCTCCGGCCAGAATCCCCCGCAGAACCAGCAGCAGGCTTCCCACGGCGGCACAGCACATTCCAATCCAGTGGGTAAAGCTGCTGATCGGGTCTCGCGCATGCTCATAAAAATATCCCATC
>CAZVAV010000479.1:0-1519 GCA_964625135.1 uncultured Oscillospiraceae bacterium
CTTGCTGATCAGCGGCTCGGAGACCACCGTTTCCCCCTGAATCGCCTTCTGGAAATAAGCTCGGTCGGAAAAATCGGTTCCGTCAAAGATGCTGCGGCCGATGGGACTGAGGATATTCCCCCGCTGCAAGCCGTGCGTCTGTGCTCTTTGATCGATCAAAGCCTTTTTATCCGCGACGCTGGTCTCGGAGCTGGCAAGGCGCGCGACGCTGCCCACTTCATTCGCAATGGTTTTGTAAACATCCAGCTCCTGCGCCACACGCTCCGCAGAGGTATCGGCCATTTCCGCCATCGTTTGCTGTAGCGTACCGACTGTACTGCTGTAATTGAGGTATGCGCTAACTCCGCCCACAAGAGCCAAGGATACAAACACGGTCAACAGCAGGCATACCAATATTTTCGTCCGAATGCTCTTCATCTCTGCCGCTCCTCTTTTCCGAATATCATTCTATCTGAGCATAATTTGTTTTCAGATCGATGGCAATCCAATTTCAGCCCCCACGTCATTTAATGGATTCTGATCAAGCTTTTCCTCCACGGCTTTTTGCAGCTTTATAGCGAAGCAACAGCATACTTCTCTTATAAAAATATATCGACAGACTTCCTTACAAATCAATCCGTTTTTTCAGGATATTTCAAATTTTTCTTCTCCCTTATCACCCGTGTCAGCGTATGCGGTTCAGTGGCCGCGCCCCGCCTGCCCAAAAAGGAACGGTACTCATCGTCGACCGCTGCCATGCGCATCTGAAGCGTATCCATCGCATCAAGCTTATCTCCCGAGGACATCCCGCTTTTTCCGATTTCCGCCCCCTCACAGACAAGCTGCTGCGTCTTGTTTTCGTGCGCCCGCCGAGCCTCCTCCTTGGTGCTGCACCGCTCGAGCTGCTTACGAAAGCCCGTCCGCTCCTGTTCAATGCGCACCGCCTTTGCATAAAGCGCAGGGGAATTTTGACGCAGCCAGGACAGCTCCTCGATCGAGAGTCGCTGTCCGATCCGAAGCTTGCCCACAATGGAATTGAGGCGAATCTCCTTACAGGCGACATCGGCTTGGAGCAAGGACGAGGACATCCTGCCCGAAGCCTCCCCGCCGCAATCCTGCTGTTTGAGATTCCATTTTGTCTGCAGCTGCATCTGCTTAAGATAGCTGCCCATTGTACCGATCTGAAAAAACATAGTATTCCCTCCCGCCGCTTCTTCTATATAGAAAATCGACAGGAGGACAAAAAAATCAAGCTGTTTTTTGGGGGCTGGCTTTGGTTTTAGAGTAAAAAAAGAAACGCACCGTGCAAGACGGCGCGTTTCTTTCTATAACTGCTGTTAGCTGCCAGAAATAAATTACTGGAGCAGCTGGAGGATCGACTGGGGCTGCTGATTCGCCTGCGCCAGCATCGCCTGAGCGGCCTGGGTCAGGACGTTGGTCTTGGTGTACTCCATCATCTGCTTGGCCATATCGGTGTCGCGGATGCGGGAGTTCGCGGCGGTCATGTTCTCGGCGGCCACGTCGAGGTTGTTGATGGTGT
>CAZVAV010000480.1:0-1509 GCA_964625135.1 uncultured Oscillospiraceae bacterium
TCACCACATGAATCGGGTCGCGGATCAGTCCTCCCGCTCCTCTCGTGGCGCTTCCAGCAGATCGCTGGCCAGAATCGAGCCCGAGGCGATGACCCCGCGCCCGAATTTTCCGCGCAGGGCGTCGACCGTCCGTTCCAGCTCCAGACGCTTTTCCCGTTCGTCCTGCTGCCGGTCAAAGAGCGAGAGCTGTTCGGTGGCCTCCTCGACGCCAACCAGACCGCAGGCGGTTACGGTGAGCATCCGAACCGGCTGCGAGAGATCCCAGCAGCCGAGCAGCAGCTCCATGGCGGCCTCGGTCAGCTCTCCGGCCAGAACGGTGGGGCGGGCAAGCGGGCGCTGCCGCGAGATGACCCGCAGCCGGGTGTCCTTGATCTGAAGCTGCACCGTGGTGGCGCAAAGTCCGTGGCGGCGCAGTCGCCCGGCCACCTCGTCGGCAAGCACGGCAATGCCGGTGCGCAGCTCCCGTTCTCCCGAGATATCCCGCCGAAAGGTCATTCCGTTGCCGACCGACTTAATCTCCCGAGGGGCGTCGGCACGCCGGACAGGGCTGTCGTCCAGTGCGTTGGCGTAATCGGAAAGCTGCCGCCCGTGCTTGCCCAGACGGGCGGCGAGCCGTGCGGGATCGGCGGCGGCAAGCTGGCCGATGGTGGCGATATACAGCCCTGCCAGCTCCTTTTTCACCGCGTCGCCGACATAGAGCATCGCCCCCACCGGCAGCGGGTAAAGAAGGTCGCGGTAGTTCTCCCGGGAGATGACGGTGGTGGCGTCGGGCTTTTTATAGTCCGAGCCGAGCTTGGCAAAGACCTTGTTAAACGATACCCCCACCGAAATGGTGAGCCCCGTCTCACGCTTGACCTCCTCGCGCAGCCGGTCGGCGATCTCGCGCCCGGAGCCGAACAGATGCTGCGAGCCGGTCACGTCGAGCCAGGATTCATCGATTCCAAACGGCTCCACCTGATCGGTGTACCGCTGGTAGATGGCATTCACCCGGCGAGAATACGCCTCGTAGGCTTCCCGGTGGGGCGCGACCAGCCGGAGCTCGGGACATTTGCGCCGCGCCTGCCAGATCGTTTCGGCGGTGAGCACCCCGAATCGCTTGGCCTCCTCATTTTTAGCCAAAATAATCCCGTGGCGGCTTTTGGGGTCGCCGCAGACGGCCATCGGCCCGGCGGAGAGGGAAGGCTCGAGCACCGTCTCGACCGACGCGTAGAAGCTGTTGCAGTCGCAGTGAAGAATGACACGATCGATGATGCTCGCCCCCTCTCATTTTCTTCATTGTATCACAAACATACGTTCCTAACAAGAGGGGCGAAAATTCCCATTCAGGGAAAAAGCGGGCAATTGTGAAAAAAGATAAAATTTTGACAAAAGTTATGCCGTTTTCGGTGGAAATCGTGTATAATGAATCCAACGAACCGAAGCGCAAGCCGTTTCAAAGGAGGAAAATTAGATGCAACTGACCTTTCTGGGCGCGACCCACGAGGTAACCGGGAGCTGCTTTTACCTGAC
>CAZVAV010000481.1:0-1509 GCA_964625135.1 uncultured Oscillospiraceae bacterium
CCTTGATTTCGGTGGGCAACCTGCAAAAGGTGCTCTGCAATCTGCTGCGGGAAAGCATCCCGATTCGTGATCTCGAGATCATTCTGGAGACGATGGCGGATTACAGCGCCTCGGTGAAGGACATCGACATGATGACCGAATATGTGCGGCAAGCGCTCAAGCGGATCGTTTCTCATCGCTTTGCCGAGGCGGGTCAGCTCAAGGTCATTACGCTGGACGCCAATCTGGAAAATACCGTGATGGGCTCGGTCAAGCGGGTTGAAAATGGCTCTTACCTTGCCCTCGACTCGAAAACCATTGCCTCGATTGTCAGCACGACCGAAAAGGAAATTAACAAGGTCAGAGACCTTGTCCAAACGCCGATCATTCTGACCTCTCCGGTTGTACGCATCTATTTTAAGAAGCTGATCGATCAGTTTCATTCCGACGTGATTGTGTTGTCCTTTAGTGAAATTGATTCCAACATACAGATTCAGGCATTGGGAACGATTGCGATCAATCCCTTGGTCAAGGCCTGACGAAAGGAGGGGACAAATTTGAACGCGGTTGCCCAGCAGCAGAAAAAGAAAACCGAGCCCGACGAGTGGGATGAGATGATGGAGCGCTACAAGGCGACCGGGAGCGTTGAGCTGAGAAACCAGCTGGTCATTCATTATGGCTATATTGCCAATACCGTGGCTGCGCAGATGTATGGTTTGTCCTCGAACTATGCGCAGATCGAGGACGTTGTAAACGAAGGGATTCTCGCAATTATCGATTGCTTGGAAAAATTCAATCCCGAAAGGGGCGCCAGCTTTAAGTCCTATGCGTTTAAGCGGGTGCAGGGCGCGGTGATTGACTTTGTCCGAAAGCAGGACTGGTTTCCCCGGCGTGTGCGGGTGAACGCGCGCAATATCATGGACGCACATGATGCCCTGCGCAACGAGCTGATGCGGGAACCAACCGATCGGGAGATTGCCGGACGGCTTGGGATGCCGTTGGAAAGCTACCAGAAAAATACATACGAAGCGGCCAATTCCTTGATCTTCTCCTTTGAAGGGGTGATCGAGAACATGACCTTCTCCGGCGATCAGCAGGGTCTTACTGCCAGCAGCAGCGCTTCTCCTGAAAATACCCTGATGCAGAAGGAGCTTATGGAGATGCTCAAGGATGCGATTGATTCTCTGTCCCCGCGGGAGCGATTGGTCATCACCCTGTATTATTATGAACGCCTGAAGCTGTCCAGCATCGCCAAGGTGATGGGCGTCACCGACCAGAGGGTGTCGCAAATCAGCTCTCGCGCGGTGATGAAGCTTCGTCAGCAGATGCAACAATATCTGAAAGGAGGATCCTGATATGCTCGCAGGTTTTTATACCGCCGCCTCCGGCATTCTGATCCAACAGAGAAAGCTGAATGTTCTGACCAACAACATTGCCAATGTCAAGACGCCGGGCTACCGCGCCGAACGGGTGGTGACCGAAACCTTTGACCAAGAGCTTTTGACCAGAATCGAAAACGGAACCGCCCAG
>CAZVAV010000482.1:0-1507 GCA_964625135.1 uncultured Oscillospiraceae bacterium
TTAAAATATGATACTGTGTAACCAGCTCTTAACGAGGAGGATTTCCATGCAAAAGATGTTGAATGAAATCATTGATCGAGACTTTGCCCAGCTCGTAGCGGACACTCGGGAGCTTGTTGCCATACCGAGCACACTCGATGAAGGCAGCGCAGAAAGCGGCGCGCCCTTCGGAATCGGAATCAGGAAGGCTCTCGAGCTGGGACTGGCCAAAGCGGCGGCAATGGGGTTTGAAACTAAAAATCTGGATGGCTTCGCGGGCTATGCCCAATATGGGACAACCGGTGACTTGGTGGCTGTTCTTGCTCATATGGACGTTGTCCCCGCAACCGGCGACTGGGACATGCCCCCCTATTCCGCCGAAATTCGTGACGGGCGACTATATGGACGCGGATCGGTGGATGATAAGGGCCCCGGCATGGCCTGCCTGTACGCGATGAAGGCGATTCGGGAAAGCGGACTTCCCATTCAAAACCGGGTACGCCTAATCTGGGGCACCGATGAAGAGACCTTTGCCCGGGGAATCTATTATTATCTGGAACGGGAGGAAGCACCGGCCTACGGATTTTCTCCCGACGCCGAATTCCCGATTATTCACGCGGAAAAGGGAACAATCCGCTTTCAGTATCATATTCCGGCGGCGGATCATGATATTCTCTCGCTTGAGGCAGGAACGCGTCTCAATGTTGTTCCCGAGCTTGCGTGTGCCGTTGTCCGTGGCATTACTTCTCGGCAGGTGTTGGAAAAGGCTGCGGCGCTTCCAGTCAAGGTCCATTTTGAGTGCCGGGAGCGGGAGGATCATCTGCTGATCCAAGCTTGCGGCGTCTCCTCACACGCCTGTTATCCTCAGGATGGTGTGAATGCCATTCAAGGACTGCTGCTGCTGCTCGACGCTCTGTATCCCGTCACGGATTCCCCACTTAAGAAAACAATTCATGCACTGGCCGCCCTGCTCGGGACAGAAACAGACGGACAAGCAATGGGGCTGGCCTGCTGTGATGAGGTTTCGGGCAGCCTGACCCTCAACACGGCTATTCTTCAGGATAACAAGGATGACGGCGTTCTGAAATTTGACATTCGCTACCCTGTCACGCATTCCGGCGAAGCGCTTTTAGCCATTCTGGAACAGAACGCAACGAAGCTTGGCGCACGATATGAGTTGATTCAGCACAAGCCCCCTCTCTATGTTGAAAAGGACAGACCTTTTATCAAGATGCTTCAAAAGGCCTATGAGGACTGCACCGGGCAGGAGGCACGGTGCATCTCAATCGGCGGCGGAACCTATTGCCGTTACATTAAAAACACCGTTTCCTTCGGCCCGGTTTTCCCCGGACAAAAGGAGCTGGCTCACCAGTGCAATGAGTTTATTGCGTTGGAGGATCTGCGTCTTATGGCAAAAATTTATGCACAGGCAATCTATAATTTAATCCGATAAGGTGAATGACAAAAATGGAAGAACAGAGAGCGCTGCCTGTAGAGATGAAAAAAGCGATCAGCCTTGAAACCTTTG
>CAZVAV010000483.1:0-1505 GCA_964625135.1 uncultured Oscillospiraceae bacterium
GTCAACCCCGGCCATAAACCGTTAAGGGAGCTGGCACAGTATGTCCGTGAAGGACTTTGGGCGGCGGGGGGAACTCCGGCTGAATTCAATGTCCCCGCGCCCTGTGACGGAATGGCGCAGATGCGCGGGATGAACTACATTCTGCCGCAGCGGGATTTGATCGCGGGTTCCATCGCGGCAATGGTGCAGGCGCATGGCTTTGACGGGCTGGTGTTTCTCTGCTCCTGCGATAAAATTGTACCGGGAATGCTGATGGCGGCGGCTTCGCTCGACCTTCCCTGCGTTTTTCTGACCTGTGGCTCGATGCTCCCCTATGAGGCGGACAGCGGGCGCACCTTTGTCACCCCTGATTTGAAGGAGGCGATCGGGTCGGTCAACGCGGGGCGGATCACCGAGCAGGAATTTCTTGACTACAAAACAAACATCTGCTTTTCGGGTGGCACCTGCTCGATGTACGGCACCGCCAATACGATGGGGGTGTTCTGCGAGGCGATCGGCATCGCCCCGGTTGATTCGACCACCATGCTGTTTTGCTCGTCGGCAAAGTACCGGCAGGCTCGTGATGTGGGCGAACGGGTGGTTGCAATCACCCGCCGGGGGACGACCTTCTGGCAGATTGTGACGCAGCGCTCGTTTGAAAACGGAATTCTGCACTGCGCGGCTACCGGCGGCTCGACCAACTTTGTGCTGCATACGATGGCCATCGCCCGGATTCTCGGCTATCCGCTTGACCTTGGGCGGTTTGATGAAATTCAGTCCAAAGCGCCGGTCGTCGCCAAGTTTAAGCCGTCCTCCCCCTACAGCATGCTCGACTACCAGAAGGCAGGCGGGGTGCGGGCAACCCTTTCGGAGATTCGGCCGCTGCTTGACTGCTCGGTTGAGCGGGTGATGGGCGGCACGCTGGGGGAGCTGCTCGACCGATTCGATCGCCCGGTCAACCGCGAGATCATCCATACCGCCGCCGACGCGCTGCATCCGAACGGCTGTTTTTCAATCCTCTATGGAAATCTCGCCCCGCAGGGCTGCGCGGTCAAAAAGAGCGGGGTAGAGACGTCGATGTTTTTCCACCGGGGGCCGGCGGTCGTCTTTGATTCGGAGGAGGAGGTGATGGAGCACCTGATGCATTCCGACGTCAAGCCGGGCTGCGTGCTGGTGATCCGTTACGAGGGGCCCAAGGGCGGCCCCGGAATGCGGGAGATGTCGATTCCCGCCGCCACGCTGGTGGGGATGGGGCTGCATACCTCGGTGGCAATGATCACCGATGGCCGTTTCTCCGGCGCGACGCGGGGACCCTGCGTCGGGCACATCAGCCCCGAGGCCTATGAGGGCGGCCCGATCGCGCTAGTCCAAAACGGGGATATCATCACCATTGACCTTGAGAACCATCTGCTCCGGCTGGAGGTGTCCGACGAGGAGCTTATGCGCCGCCGTGCCTGCTGGCAGCGCCCGCAGCACCATTCGGCGCCCGGTATCCTGCTGGCGTTTCGCAATGGGGTCGGCAGTGC
>CAZVAV010000484.1:0-1503 GCA_964625135.1 uncultured Oscillospiraceae bacterium
TCATTTGATCAAACCAAGCCCAATGACGCGACGGCCTTCGGACGGGCGACGGTCGATCTTTACGCCAACGGCTACGGCTCACTGACAGGCGTCTCCACTTTTTCAAAATTTGTCGGCGGCTCTCCCGCGAATACCGCCGTCGCCATGGCCAACCTTGGATTGAAGGTTGGTTACGTTGGAAAGGTCTCCGACGATCCCTTCGGTCGGTTTGTAATTCAGTATCTGAGCGAAAAAGGAATCGACACCTCCCACATCGAGCTTGCCGAGCCCGGCATCCGCACGGGAGTTACCATCGGAGAGTTTCTTTCTCCGAGTAAGAGCAACTATTTTATGTACCGTACCGATTGCGCCGACCTGCGCATCAGCTGCTCCCAGCTTGATGAAGCCTACATCGCATCCCACAAGCTGTTGGTAATCTCGGGCACCTCACTGAGCCACTCCCCCGCCCGCGAAGCGGTTTTTCTCGCAATCGAGATGGCTCGACGCAACGGCGTCCGGGTTTCCTTTGATCTCGACTACCGGGAGGGCACCTGGAGCAGCCCGGAGGAGGCCAGCATCTACTATACACTCGCCGCCGAAAAGGCAGACCTCGTGCTGGGCACCCGCGAAGAATTCGATGTGATGGAGCGCTGCTATCTTCCCGGCAACACCGATAACGACCGTTCGGCACGCCGCCTGCTCGACGCAGGGGTCTCGATTGTTTCGATCAAAAAGGGCCGAAAGGGCTCGGATATTTATATCGCCGATCAAACCGTCTATCACGGGGGCATCTACCCCGCCGTGGTGGAAAATACCTTTGGAGCAGGGGATTCCTACTCCGGCGCCTTCCATTACGGCCTGATCCATCAAAAGAGCATCCCCGAGGCACTGCGCTATGCCGCAGCTTCAGCCGCGATCACCATTACTGGACAGAGCTGCTCCGACGCAATGCCAAGTCTCGCACAGGTAGAGGCATATATGGCTTCGCACACCTATGAGGGGTGAGCCTCCAGCAAGGGCAGCCCCTTCCTTCTTCAAAACGCTTTTTGAGAGCAAAAAACGGAATCCCCATCATACCGGGGATTCCGTTTTTTCTTGAAGCTTCTCTTAAACCTGATACTTTCTAATCCGCTCGGGCAGCTCATCGGGCTCGCAGGAGACGGTGAAGGCGATGGTCAGGCCGTTGGCGGAGGTAAGCTTATAGAGGCGCTCGACCATGTCGGCAAACTTCTCAAGATCCTTTCCGCAGATCTTGAAGGTCGCGTCACAGAAGATGTCGGTGATGTCGTAGTTGCCGGCCATCAGTCCGCAGAGGAAGCCGAGGTAGGAATGATAGTCATTGATGCCGTACTGCTCGATGTCGATGAGCCTGATCTGATAGTTCAGATCGTAGTTGAGCTGGATTCCCTTCTCGACGCACACGACGTTGCCGTTCGAGGTTTTGACCGCATCGTTGGCCATCTGGATCATCGTCTTGGTCTTACCGGAGCCCTTGTGTCCCACAATCAGCTTAATCAGAATTGT